>CAZQDO010000152.1:0-11971 GCA_964592085.1 uncultured Anaerolineae bacterium
CCAACGCACTGGCCTCCAGATCGGCCATAGCCGCTTCCAGTTCGGTCAGGTCGTCAACGACCAGTAGTCCCTCGGCGGGTAGGAAATCTATGAGGTTCCCCGACTGGGGGTAGAGATGGGGAATGTAGAACTCCAGACCCCTGAAGTGCTGACCCTCCTCCAGGGCTGCAAAGTTGCCCTGGAATTCGGCCGCCGCCGATTCGTGACAGGCCGAGAGGTCTAGCTGGGCCGCTTGCTGGGCTACCCGTGGGCCATATTGGGGCAGGGCTTCGCTGGCTGGAACCAGGGTAAACGAGGGGACTTTTTCCTGGGAGCGTTGGGTGTCTGGCTCGAAAAGGCGCAGGGATTCGATCTCGTTGCCAAAGAGCTCGATGCGCACGGGCTGCGGGCTGTGGGGGGAGAAGACGTCAACGATGCCACCCCGTCGGCTGAAGGTGCCCGGCTCCTCGACCAGGCTCGCCGGCTCGTAGCCCAGGGAGACCCAGCGGGCCAGCATCTTCTCCAGGGAGATGCCTTGGCCCTGCCGTAGGGTGTGTACGCCGGCCTGGAATTCCGACACGGGTATGGTTTTCTGCATCAGAGCGCGGGCCGAGGTGACGATGACGGGGGAAGGAGTGCTCTGTCCGTTCACCTGGAGCAGCGTTGCCAGGACCCGGATGCGTTGCTGGATGGTCTCGATGTCCCAGGCGATGTGTTCATAGGGCAGGGCGTTAGGCTCAGGGAAGAGCAGCACGCTTTCCGGCCTGGCTGACCACAAGCGCAACTGACTGTAGAGTCGGTTGGCCTGCTCCGGCCGAGCCGTTACCACCACCAGGGGCCTGTCCTGAGCGTCGCTCCGCTTACGGTCGAAGGGTCGGCTCAGGTCTCGCTGTAGGGCGGAGATGAGATAGGGTCGCGCTGCGGCCAGCAGGCTGAGGGTCATGGGATGAGGCAGGGGGCCTGGAGCCGTATCCTGGGCCTTCAAACCTTCGAGCAGATCGCGATAGCCGGGGGTGTCTTTAATGAGAGAGAGCAGGCCCGACAAATTCAGTTCGTTCACGCCGAATCCTTTCCAGTTGCCTGTTGCTGACTGCGCTGTTTTTGCTCGTACATCGCTTTATCTGCCCGGGCCAGCAGCTCGTCAATGGAACAGGGATGTTTGGGATCGTAGCGCGCTAGACCCGTACTTAACGACAGCTTGTAGCGGCGGCCCTTCCTCGCGTTGCGAGCCTCCAGGTTCTCTTGCAAACGAGTGGCCAGGATGTCGGAGCTGAACTTATCGGTTTCTACTGCCAGGACCGCAAACTCGTCCCCAGCAATACGAGCTATGATGTCCGACTCGCGAAAAGTCTCCCTGAAGACCTGGGCAGTTTCGACCAGGGCCCGGTCTCCTTCAGGGTGGCCGAAGGTATCATTGATCTGTTTCAAGTCATCGAAGTCGGCAAAGAGCAGCAGCATGGTCATCTTTGTTCGGTTGGCCGTCTTCAACTGCTGCTGGCCCAGAGTGAAGAATCCTCGCCGGTTATACAGGCCGGTGAGGTCGTCAATCAGCAATAAGGCACGCAAGGTCTCTTCCATGCGTTTGCGCAGGGTGATATCGGTGTAGACAATGACCATCCCGATCAACTCATCTCTCACCAGGATCGGGGACGCGGCCAGGATGACATCCACGGGCGAGCCGTCCTTCCGATAACGGACGGTCTCTACAGGAGGTATTTCCAGCCCGCTCATGACGACCTGCGTAAACTCGAGCGCTTCCTCGAGGACGTCGGCGCTGGTGACCAGGTAGTCAAGATTTCGGCCGACCACCTCTTCCTGCGAATATCCGAACAGCTTCTCTGCGCCTGAGTTCCACTCCACGATCCGATGGTGGGCATCCAGAGTGACGATGGCATCAGGGGCTGCTCCCAACACCCCTTCGAGATACACCCGCCGCTCTTCGCTCTCTTCGAAGAGTCTGGCGTTCTCGATGGCAATCGCTGCCTGGGCCGCCAGACTCTCGGCCAGACGGATCTGTTCTGGCGTGTACTCGTGTGCTTCTGTGTCATTGACCAGTTCGATCAAGCCCACGACCCGGTCATGAACGGTCAGGGGCAGCATCAATAAGACCAGCACGTTCTGACTCTCCATCAGAGCCACCTCTGTCTCGTCGGCTGTCGGGTCGCCACGCTGGATCACTATCGGACGCCCGGTCTCCAGCACACGGCGTGTGATGGGGTAATCGTTCAGATCGTAGGTCGTGCCCGGTGACTCCGTCTCGGCCGGAGCGTCCTTATGGTAGTCTACCACTGTCTCAAGCAGGTTGTTGTCGCGATCCCAGAGCGACAACACGCACCCACTCGAATCGAGCGCCTGGGTCATCTGCCTGGCTACGGCCTGAAGAACGGCGTTCAAGGAGAGATCAGAGCTGATGGTCGTCGTCGCCTCGTAAAGCGTGGTTAGCTCACGGTGGCGTTGTCTCAGCGCCTCCTCTGCCCGCTTGCGGTCGGCCAGTTCTTGCTGGGCCGCCTCATACAGCCGAGCGTTTTCGATGGCGATGGCTGCCTGGGCAGCAAAGGCTTCGGCCAACCGTGCGTGCTCCTGGGTGTAGAATCCCGACTCGCTCTTGTCCAGGGCAATCATCCCCACCAGCCGCTCACCGATCAGCATCGGCACGCCCAGCCAGGAGCGGATGATAGTCTGCCGGTGAGGGTCTTTTCGGAATTCTTCGTACACGGCCAGGGCATCTTTCACGATGAAGGGAGCTCGGGTGCGGGCCACCTCGCTATTGGGGTTGTCACCGTTCACGGGAAAGGAGATGCCCAACAGGTCTGGCAGGTTGGAAAAGCCGCGCCCGCCCACGATCTCCATCCGGTTCTCCCTGAGCAACTGGACCGAGGCGCTGTCGTAGGGCACCACTTGCTGCAACTGGAGCAGGATACGCTCGATCACCTTGTTCCGATCCAGGGCGGTGGTGAGTGCCAGCGCTGCATTCCTCAGTGTCTCCTGCTCCAGGGCACGCTGCCGGGTCTCCTCCTCCGCCCGCTGGCGCTCGGTGATGTCCCGACTGAGTCTTAGCAGCACGAAGAAGCCGGTGCTGGCGATCAAGATCATTTCGATGACAGCCTCACGCCAGTTAATGGGGGTGTGTGGTGCGCGCAGCAAAAGGTGAGGGAGGTCCGAGATCTCATTCAGCCACACTACAATGCAGAGCAGAACGAACATACCGGCTATGTATAGCCCTATTTGCCTCTCCGGAATCACTCGCTTTGCTCGCTTGTGCTCGGTGTCCGCTGCTTTTAATCCGGCGACTCGTTGGCGCATTTCCGCCAGCTCATCTATGAGCTGCTCTTTTGTCTCATCATCCCCTTTCATCTTGCGTACCTCTTGAAGGCGGCAAAGCTCCGTGGATCGCAAACGCGCCCTCGGAGGTCATGGGTTCAGGTTGTACGTGTTCATGGCTGCCGCGATGCCTTCTGTCAGCCACAGCTCGACGGCGGAAACAGCTCTCTCGTAGGCCGCGTCCATGGCGATCCGCTCGTCAAGGGTGAAGTCGCTCAGGACGTAGTCCACAGGGTCGCCGTGGGTTGGGCGGCCGATGCCCACCCGCAAACGGGGGAAGCCATTGGTGCCCAGGTGCTCAATGATGGATTTCATGCCTTTGTGCCCACCAGACCCGCCTTCGGGGCGCAGACGGATTCTGCCCAGCGGCAGGTCCAGATCGTCGTAGATCACCAGGATGTTCTCAGGGGGCACCTGGTAGAAACGAGCCATCCGCTCCACCGCGTCGCCGCTCAGGTTCATGAAGGTCTGGGGCTTGGCCAGGACGACTTTGAGGCCGGCCATCTCGCCCTGAGTCAGCAGGGCTTTGTGTTTTTGCCTGCTGAACGATAGGCTCCATGCCTCGGCCAGTTGATCGAGGCACTGAAAGCCGACGTTGTGCCTGTTGCCGGCATGTTTACGGCCAGGGTTGCCTAAGCCAATGATAAGTTTTTCTATGCTGGGTTCCGTCCTTCGCCACAAACGCTCAAAAACTCGCATCGTCTACCTATTCCGTGAAACGTGAAGCGTGAAACGTGTTGGGTGATTGGCGTTTCACGCTTCACTCATCAGAACTGAGCTATCAACCAGGAGATAAGTCGCCGTAAAACGATTAAGATGCCCATCAGCAGAAACAAGCCCAAGGCTCCGCCTGCGCCGTAGAGAAAGGCTTTGCCCACCCCTTGGACAGTGAGGTTGAGTCCGCCGTCTGTCTCCGTCTCCGGCGTGGCGCCGGCTGGCCCAGGGGTTGAGGAGGGTCTGGGGGTAGACGTTGGTGGCTGCTCGATGATCACTGTCGGCGTGGAGGGCAGGGGAGTCCGGGTGGCGGCCGGAGTTGGCGTTAACGTGGGCGTCTCCGTTGGTTGGACATCTGGCTGGACATTGACCACCGAGATCTGGTGCACGAAGTACTGTTCGTAGTTGCCATCCGTGCGAACGACCCTGAGTTGCAGGCCGTAGGTCCCATCAGGTACCAGGGTGGTGTCCCAGGTTTCCAGCCGCCCATCAGTGACCTGTGCCTCGTAAAGCCCCAGAAGCTGCCACTGGTCGTTAGGGTTGGGCTCTGGTGCGTAGTAGATCTCGTATTTCCAGAAATTGGGATGGGTGGCTGAGCCTTTGATGACCAGCAAACCGCGCACTACGTCGCGATCCTGGGGTGAGGTGATGACCGCCCCTTGCTGCAACGGGGCAGCCTCAAGCTTCACGATGGAGAGCCCCATGACAAAGACTGCCAACAAACAGAGAGCTAAAATACTCTTTTTCATTCAGATTCCTCCCTGATATTATTCCACTCTAAGTTTAGCACAAAAAGGCTTTGAGGACAAGAGAGGGATGCTTATTGACCATATTCGGAAACCCTGCTATACTTATCTCATTCCTCTTTGACTTGTTGCTCACTGCCTCTCGACTCATCAAACTCCGCAACCATTGCTGCCCTTTGGTGTTGTAACTAGCAAGGCACTGAAGGGCCGAAGAAAGGGCTCTCCCGTGACGGAAACGGAAAGCGAAGAGATTCTGGTAGAAAGGGCCAAAGATGACCCGGCGGCCTTCGGTGTTCTATACAAAAAGTACGTGAGGAAGATCTACAGCTACATTTACTGTCGCACCGGTAACCGCCACGACGCTGAAGACCTCACCTCCAGGACTTTCTACCGGGCTCTCGCTAACATGGATCGCTACGAGAGCCAGGGCTTGCCCTTCTCGGCCTGGCTCTATCGCATCGCTCACAACCTGGTGGCTAACTGGCTCCGCGACCGCAGCCGACATCCGGTGATTCCCTTGGATCAGTTGACTCTGACCAGACAGCGCGGCGAAGGCGCCCTGGAGTATCAGGCCGAGGTCAACGAGGAACGAGAGGCCCTTTTGGAGGCCATCAGGCGGCTCCATCCTGATCGCCAACAACTGCTCGTCCTCAAACTCATGGAGGGGATGTCCAACGCAGAGATCGGCCAGGTGTTGGGGCGTAGCGTGTCAGCTATAAAGTCCCTCTACTTCCGCACCCTGATTGACCTGAGAGAAGACCTGGAGAAAAGGGAATCCTGAAAGAGGCCGACAGCACTGCCGATGTCGCCAGGGAATGGATGTTGGATACCACTCTTCTCATAGATAGCACCACTGTCATACCGAATAAGTTCATCAAAGAGCATGGCATTACGGTCATTCCCGTACCTATACACGCTGGTGGGAAGGAGTACAGGGACGGGGTTGATATCACACCTGAAGAAATCTATGCGATATTGGAGGCATCCAAAAGTCGCCCGTCTACTGCCGTGCCTGGGCTTGGAGAGTTCCTGTCGTTTTACAATGGTCTCCTCGCGACATACCCGAAGATAGTCTATCTCGCGCCTAGCGCCAGGCTCACCGGCGTTTTCAATGCTGCGGTTCAAAGCGCGAGGCAGGTGGAAGATGCCAGGGTTGTTGCGGTAGATCCTCCAGAAGAATTGGTGGAGGACCTATACGCTGTTCACTCCGATGATCCCTTGTTAGTGGACAGGTTGGCTGAGATAGGGACGTTGCCCACCCCGATCATTGTGGTGATGAACACGGACCTTGTTTCGGGAGCAGCCGGGCTGGTGGCCATCGAAGCGGTCAATGCGATGCGCGAAGGAAGGTCTATTGACGAAGTCGTGAGGAGGATGATTGAGGCCAAGAGAAAGACGGGCATATACTTGATCCTCAGCACACTGGAGTACGTAGTAGATCGGATCGGGGAACTGCAAGCCTTTCTGGGCACCTTGTTAAACATAAAGCCTATACTGACACTAAGGAACGGTTATCTCGAAGATGTGGCTAGAGTGCGAGGTGAGCAGAAGGCCAGAAGAAGGATGATAGAGCTCGTAAGGGAAAAGGTAGGCGACACAGGAATAGATGTCTATGTCCTACATTCGTTGGCAAGAGAAAAGGCAGAGAGTTTTCTGGAACAGATAAAGGGTGAGCTGAACGTGAGGAACTCGTATATTGATGACATCGGATCTTCTGTCAGCAGGTACATTGGCAGAGGAGGTTTGGCCATAGTTTATATCCGTGCAGATTAAGCCACCAGCGAGCCACATCAAAAGAGAGCGCGTCATCAATTCATAATCCAGAAAAAAAGAGGTGAGGGAAAGATGATCAAAATCGTTACCGACAGCACTGCCGATGTCCCTCAAGAGTTAATGGAGAAGTATGACATCCGAACAGTGCCCATCAACATCCAGTTCGGCACGGAGACCTACCAGGAAGGCATCGAAATTGACCGCTCCACTTTCTTGCGGAAGCTCGACGAGTTTCCGACCATGCCCACGTCCTCGCAGCCTTCGCCGGGACAGTTCGTTGAGGTCTATCAAGAGCTGGCGGAGCAGGGCCACTCCATCCTCGCAATCATCATCACCTCCAAGCACAGCGGCACCTATCAGTCGGCGGTGCTGGCCAAGTCCATGCTGCCTGAGGCCGACATTGCAGTCTTCGATACGCTCTCGATCTCAATAGGCACCGGCTATCAGGTGCTGGCCGCTGCCAGGGCCGCCGAGGAGGGCAAGAGCATGGGCGAGATCCTTCAGCTCTTGGAGGGGATACGGTCGAGGATGTACCTCTACCTCACCCCAGCTACCCTGAAATACCTCCAGAAGAGCGGGCGGGTGGGCAAATTGTCTGGAGCATTGGCTTCGCTCCTGAACGTCAAGCCCGTCATCAAAGTAGAGGACGGCGTGCTGGAGGCTTTTCAGAATGTGCGTACCCGAAGCAAGGCCATAGATCGCATGGTGGAGCTGACGGCGGAGGCGGTGGGCACGACCGACCCTGTCAAGATCGGCATCCCCCACGCTGAAGCTCCTGATGAAGCAGAGAAATTGGGGAAGCGCGTGGAAAAGACCTTCAATTGTGATGAGGTGATCGTCGCTGACCTCGCTTGCTCACTGACCGTGCACGGCGGACCAGGCATCATCGGCCTCGTCTCTTACAAGGTCTGAAGCGTGCTGTGTCTGATAAACCGAGGGAGGATTTGGCTTTCAAGGTGGAAGGCGATGGAAGAAAGGGTGTTAGCCGAAATCTTGGCGGCTCATGCCGATCAATTGAAGAAGGGCCAGGGGAAGGGAAACGATTATCTCGCCATGTTTCCTGAGTACCAGGAGAAGCTCAAGCCCCTGCTGGAAACGGCGGAGAAGGTCAAGAAGGCCCTGGTGCCGGTGGAGCCTGTGCCAGCGTTCTGCCAGAGCTTGTACGATGACCTGCTGGCCGCTGGTGAACGAAGGCTGGCCGAGGGAGTGCCACAACTGGCCAGGAGTCCCGGCCTGCGGATCCTCATCCGCGCGGCGGCTCTGGGCTCGGCCGTGTCCGTGGCCGGGGCGATTGCTTACTTCCTCCGCTCTCGGGCGGCTGCTGAAACCAAGGCAGCTTAGCTCGTATGTCGGGCAAGCCTCCCGCCGGTTTGAAAAAACCTGTGGGAGGGTATGTGTGGTCACTTCATTATGGAGGCAATATGAGATATTCCGGAATCACCGGTTGGGGAAAGTATGCTCCTGAGAGGATTCTGACGAACCAGGACCTGGAGAAGATGGTAGACACCAGCGATGAGTGGATCCTGGCCCGTACAGGCATCCGGGAGCGACGTATAGCGGGGCCAGATGAGGCAGTCTCGACGATGTCCCTCGCCGCCAGCCGGGACGCCCTGGCTGTGGCCGGGCTGGATCCACAAGACCTGGATCTCATTATCGCGGCTACTTCTACCGCTGACTACATGACACCTCCGGTCTCCAGCATGATTCAGGGGATGTTGGGCGCCTCTCACGCCGCCACCTTCGATCTCTCCGCTGGTTGCACGGGCTTCGCCTACGCCCTGGTCACGGCGCATCAGTTCGTTGCCGCCGGCACCTACGACAACGTGCTGGTCATTGGTGCTGAGCTCATCAGCCGCTTCGTGGACTGGGAGGATCGCACAACCTGCGTCCTCTTCGGAGACGGCGCCGGCGCTGTGGTCTTGCAGGCCAGCGAGGCGCCGGCAGGGGTTCTCTCTTTCTCCCTGGGATCCGAGGGTAGCGAGTACGATGCCCTCATCGTGCCGGGCGGCGGCAGCCGGCATCCCTGCTCTCAGGAAGTTCTGGACAAAAGGATGCAGCACATCAAGATGGACGGAAGGCGCGTCTTCAAGTTTGCCACCAAGACCCCGGCCGAGGCGGCCGTGCAGGCCATTGAGGGCTGTGGCTTGTCCATTGATGACATCTCCTTGCTCATTCCCCATCAGGCGAACCTCAGGATCATCCAGTGCCTCGCCAAGTCTCTGGAGATGCCTTTGGAAAAGGTCTACGTCAACCTCGACCGGTACGGTAACACCTCGGCCGCCTCTATCCCCATTGCCCTCTGCGAGGCGCTAGAGGAGGGGCGGGTGCAAGAGGGGGACAACATCCTCCTCCTGGGCTTCGGCGCCGGATTGACCTGGGCTGCCGCCGTGGTGAGAGTTGGCGTGCCCCAGCCACTGTCCTGGCCCATCTCCTGGCCGCTGGCGTCTCTGAAGGATCGCCCCTTCAGTAGTGTCAGGTCCCTGGCTCAAGGCGCAGTGAATGTTTTGTCGGCCATTGTTGGCGCCCTTCTCCTCCCCTTTTACTCCGGCACAGACAAGCGTAACTGAGGGAGCTGTCAACAGATTTTTAGAGCGGATTGAACGGATACTGGCCGCCTCCAATCCGTTCAATTTGTTCTCCGAATCCGTTGACAGTGCCTTTGCCAGCCATCTATGCGTACCCCCCAAACAGTTGCTTGTTCCCCATGCCTGTCCAGCCTGTAACCACTCACCTCCCCGCAGGTTCGGGAGCAGTTCTGGCCAGAATCGCATCACGGAGTCCAGTTTGAGCTACGCGCCGAAGGGCTCAGAACAGGCATGTCAGGTCTAGCTCGCTCTGGCTAACTTCCCTTCAGGACGAGCGGGAGGTAGATCTTGGAGTAGGGCGTGGGTGTGACGGTGGGTGTCTCGCTCGGCGTCTCGGTCACTGCAGGGGTTGAGGTGGGTGTGGAGGTCGGTGTTGGCGTTTCTGTGGAAGTGGGCGTAGGAGTCGGTGTCTCCGTGGGCGTGGGTGTGACGGTGGGCGTCTCGGTGGATGCTGGCTCCACTTGCACAGTGATGCTCGCGTCCAGCTCGCAGGGGCCATCCAACGTCACCATGGCCGTGCCCTCGGCGTCCGGGATCAGAGTGACCGAGAGGACGCCGCCAGGCTGGTTGATGAACTCGGTCACCGTCGGGCCTGTCTCGTCGGAGTCAGTGAGGGTGCCGTTGTCGGTGCTCAAGGTGAAGGGAGCAGGCCCACGCAGGTCGCCCGGCCCCGCTCCCAGGAAGTGGCTTCCGTTGGAGAACTGGAAGTTGACGACGGCCGCTTCGCCAGCCCTCACGGGGTCTATTGTCGCGCTGGTGCTGATGGTGTCAATCCAGAGGTTGCGATCCACGTAGCCGTTCTCTATATCCACCGAGTTGCACCCGGTTTTGCCAGGGCCGGCGGCGCAGCCCCACCAGTTACGTTCAGCGTTCACGTGAGTGCCCTCAGAGTCCAGGTACAGGCCGCGCTTGTTGCCGCAGATGATGCTCTCGTTCACCATATTTGTGTCATCGCCGCCTAGCCAACGGAGGCCGACGCCGTCCTCGCTGTTATTCATGAGCACGCAAGCGGCGATGATCACATTCCCATGAGCAGTTTCTACTTCGATACCGTCAGCCTCCTTCTCACCGACATTCCCGACAGAGGTGCAGTTGATGATGGTGATGTCCCCATAAACCTCCGCGTTGTCAATGCCATCCGCCGCAAAGCCCCCGTTCCCGTTGGTGGTGCAGTTGCTGATGGTCACATCCCCCATCACACCATAGATGTCTATGCCATCGGGTCTCTCCCCGTCTTCCTCGCAGATTTCAACGTCCCCATTCTGGTTGGCAGTGCAATGGCTGATGTTGATAGTGCCATACACGAAATATACTGCGATGCCGTCCACACGATTCTGATCGGCGGTGCTGTCGGTGACGATCACGTTCTCGCCTATGTCTTCAATCCAGAAGCCATCATAGCCATTTTCGTGGGCGGCGGAGCCACTGATGGTCACGGTGCCAGATACACTATACACGCAGATGCCGTCGTCGGCGTTCTGGTTGGCAGTGGTGCCGGCGATGGTCACATTTTGCCCCCCCTCAATGTAGAAGCCGAGCCAGCCATTGCCGTTGGCCTGGGAGTTGGTGATCTCCACATTCCCGGTCACGTCCCAGATAGCGACGCCATCCTCACCCTCCTCGACGTCGGCGCCATTCTGGTTGGTGACACAGTCGGTGACGGTCACGTTCCCAACCGCGCCAGCAACCCAGATGCCTCTGTTGGCATTGCCCTCGGCGGTACAGTTGGTGACAGTCACGTTCCCGCCGGCCCCATGCACAGCGATGCCGGTTTCGCCTGTGCCGTTGGCGGTCACATTGGCGATCTCCACAGCGCTGTTCACCGTCAGGCTGATGCCGTTGGTGTTTGGCGAGCGGACGATAAAGCCATGGATGACCACATTGCCTGCGAAGACGGCTGAGGTATGGAACGCCGCCCCCACCGTGGGAGACACCGCCACGGTGCTTGAGAGGGGGATGCCCGTGTCGTCCACGGTGATCAGGATGATGTTGCCGTCTGGGTCCATCTGACTCAGATCCACGCTCTCTTCATAGATGCCGGGGTAGACGTGGATTTCGTCGTCCGTGTTGGCGGCGTTGACCGCAGCCTGGATGGTGGCATAGGTCTTTCCAGGTCCTACCTCTAACACGTCGGCGTAGACCGGCGGAGCGGTGGCCAGGCCGATGGCCGCCAGGAGCAGAGCCAGCAGGCCGAGCCGTAGTGAGAACTTGACTTTGCTGTGAGACATTGGATGGTTTCCTTAATTTCAAGATTTGCGCCCAGGTGGGCTCCAACAATGGTGGCCAAACCACACCTGTGCTTTGGAAATTTCGCAGCATTATAACCTACTCGGCTGTTTTTGTCCAACTCAGCCACTGGCACGCAAAGGAGGTTCTGGCAGACGGCTGGCCAGAACCTCCTGTCTTGTGCTCTATTTGGGGATAGGATTTCTAGCTCCCGCGCCTCCTGATCACCACAACCCCCAAGGCCGCGAGTCCAGTCAGCCCCACCAGCCCCATCCACGGCGACAGCAACCCCAGCCTGTCCACCGGCACCACGATGCCGCCCACGGGATAGCCGAACGCAGCGGTGCAGGTCTTATCGCTGTCCATGGTGACCTGCGCGGTGAAGTCTGTGCCAGCGCAGTCCCCACCCCACTCGATGAAGTACGATTTAACGCCGGGGTGGGCTGTCAGGGTAACGAGGGTGTCAATGTCGTAGACCTCTGTGCAGTCCGCGCCACAATGTATCCCGGCAGGGTCACTGGTCACCGTCCCCGAACCCGCCCACGCTTTCTCCGCGGCGACGGTGAACTCCTTGATATTGAAGGAACACGTGCAGGTCGTGTCAGCAAACAAGGAGACTTGGGCGGT
>CAZQDO010000153.1:0-11915 GCA_964592085.1 uncultured Anaerolineae bacterium
GCCCTATGCCATCAAAGAGATGCTGGACACCTTCACTAACCCGAAGGACCGCCAGGACGCCATCAACCGCTTCATGGCCGAGGCCCTGATCCTGGCCCGGCTCCGCCATCCACATATCCCCGAAGTACACTGCCATTTCATCGAGAACGACCGCTACTACCTGGCCATGGATTTTATCGAAGGCGAGGATTTGGGAGCAGTCCTGGATCGCCAGAGAGGGAAAGGACTGCCAGAAGAGCAAGTATTAAGTTGGGCACGGCAGATTTGCGCCGTGTTGGAGTACCTACACGGGCAGACCCCGCCTGTGATCTTCCGTGATCTGAAACCCGCCAACATCATGCTCAGGCCCAATGGAAACATCAGTCTGATAGATTTTGGCATCGCCAAGCTGTTCAACCCTGTCCGCCAGGGGACACTGATCGGCACACCAGGCTATGCCGCTCCGGAGCAATACCAGGGGCTGGCTGAGCCACGCTCCGACATCTTCGCCCTGGGCGCGACACTCCACCACCTGCTCACTGGCCGGGATCCACAGCAGTATCCACCCTTCAACTTTCCACCAGTCACCACCATCAACCTGTCCATCACACCCCGAATGGGGATGATCATTCAGAAGGCACTGGGGATGAGCCTGGAGGAACGATGGACATCCATACGAGAAGTCAAACAGGCTTTGATGTCGCCGCTGGTGCCTATCAAGCTAGAGTCTGGAGCAGTACTGGATGAACAGTACCAGACCACTGGTGAGGTGCCAGCAAGAAGAGTCCTTCTCGTTCCAACTCTCAGCAGGGACAATGTCCTTGTGGCCGACCAACCCCAACGGATACATGTCTTGCTGGAGATCATACCGACGGAGATGCTGGCTGACGTACGAATGCCGCTGAACTTTGGCTTGGTGGTGGACGCAAGCAGTTCCATGTACGGCGAGAGGATTCAGCAAGTCAAGGAAGCCATCAAGCATGTGATTGATCTGCTTGGTGGCGATGATTACATCTCGGTTATCGCCTTCTCGGACAGTACCCGCACGCTACTCAGCAGCCAGCAGGCGCGCAGCCCTTTGAACAGGGAGGCGCTCAAGCGCGAGGTAGACAAGTTGAGCGCTGGCGGTGGCATAGTCATGGCTCCAGCCATGCGGTCTGGTTTAGCTGAGATCAAAAAGCATTGGTCGCCCCACCGTACCAACCGCCTGGTGCTTCTTTGCAGTGGGCAAACGGAAGGAGAGCTCAACTGCTTGAAAGAAGCAGACAGCGCAGCACGCGGCAACATTCCAATTATCACGCTCGGCGTAGGCACGGATTGGAATGAGGACCTGCTGATGGAGATTGGGTTCAAGAGTGGTGGTCAGGCCGACTACATCGACCAAGCCCACAATATCAGCCAGCACTTCGAGAGCGCAATGCAAGCCATGCGAGCAGTGATAGTTCAGAACGCTGTGTTGACCTTGCACTTGGTTGACGGCATCATTCCCTTGGGTTACAACCTCACTTCCGACCGGACCATCACTGTTTCCCTGGGCGAGTTGGAGAAAGACCGAGGTCAAACACTCCTGATGGAGTTGATGCTTCCGGCCTGGCAGGCTGGTACCTATCGTATTGCCCAAGCGGAGGTCGTGTATGATGTTCCACAGTTGAACCTCACAAATGAAAAGGCACAGGCAGACATCGTGCTAAGGTTCACTCACGACCCCAACTTGGCGCAACTGGTTAATTCTAGGGTGATAGATATTGTTGAGAAGGTAGTGGCTCTCAAGGTCTAGACACAAGTTTTACAGGGGGTCTACCATGAGCAAATTGAGACAGATAAGCATTATTGTAGGGATCATATTTCTCCTTGCCACCTCTGCCCAGGCCGCCGGCCCCACAATCAAAGTCACCCAGGTGGATCCCAGCCACTTTCCCGACGTGACCATCTACGTCAGTGTCACTGACGAAAGCGGGCAGCCGGTTGGTGGCTTCACCAAAGACGACTTCCAACTGTTCGAGGACGGCAATGCGGTGGACATCAAGGACTTCGCCGGTCTGGGAGAAGCCCGGCCAGTGGATATCGTCTTCGCCTTCGACACCACCGGCAGCATGGACGACGAGATCGAGGGAGTCAAGAACACCAGCATCGCCTTCGCCAACAAGCTACGCGACAGCAACCGTGACTTCCGCCTGGGCCTAGTGGCTTTCGGCGACGAGATCCGCGATGTTCGCAAGCGGGATGATACCCTGACTGCTGATGCCGACGAATTCAAGGGGTGGATCGGCCGGCTGCGAGCCAACGGCGGCGACGATGAGCCAGAGATATCGCTAGACGCTGTGAAACGGGCCGCGCAGATGAAATACAGAGACGACACCCAGAAAGTGCTCATCCTCATCACCGACGCGCCACCCCACCAAAAGAGTGACGGCACCCGTTTCTCGCAGGTTGTTCCTGACGAACTGATGGGACAACTGCGCGATCAGGGCTTCACCGTCTACGCCGTGGCCTACGACCACTCGCATTTCCGCCGAGTGGTTGGTGAGACCAGTGGTGAATTCTACGACATCCACCGCGAATCGGATTTCACAGGGATCATTGAGAAGATCGGTGGCCTCATTGCCGGCCAATACCGTCTGACCTACGCCAGCGCACGGCCCTTCTACGACGGCACACGCCGGGCCATTGAGGTCGAAGTGGCCGGAGAGAAGGGAGGCGGCAGCTATCTGGAGAAACACCTGATCAACATCCGCTCCAACGGCATCATCGCTCTGGCCTTTCTCCTACCTCTATTGCTGGCCCTGGTTCTGCCCACAGCAGCAGAGAGGATCAGACGCCAGCCGCAGCCAGTTGTTGAAGTGCCGGCAGTAGAGGCTCTGGGTGTCTCAGGACAGACCATCTGTCCGCACTGTGGCCACGCCCTACGGCCCGGAGCCAGGTTCTGCGGCCGGTGTGGTCAGACATTGACCGCCCGAACGGCAGAGCCACCTCCAACAGCCTGTCCTCGTTGTGGACGTCCACTGCGGCCCGGGGTCAAGTTCTGTGGCGGCTGCGGTCAAAAACTGTTATGAGGTTATCTGGAGGTGCATCATGAGTAAAGCTCGACAAATCTATTACAACGCGGTATTCGGCGCCATCGGCGGGCTGCTGGGCTGGCTGGTTGTGGGCAGCATCAACACCGGCGGCTGGAACATCTGGCTGGCCTACGCCTTCGTGGGGGCCGGTGTGGGGCTCTTTATCGGCGGCATGGTGGGTGCTGTAGAAGGGGCCGTGGTCAAGCGATCTGGCCTACGTGCGGCCCTGGGTGCTCTGGCCGGCGCGGCGGCCGGGTTGGTCAGCGGCCTGCTGGGCCTACTGCTCGGCGAAGCGGGCTTTTTGCTCATCGGTGGCGGGC
Source organism: uncultured Anaerolineae bacterium (assembly GCA_964592085.1). Classification (GTDB taxonomy): domain Bacteria; phylum Chloroflexota; class Anaerolineae; order VGOG01; family VGOG01; genus CAZQDO01. The sequence continues at coordinate 3,356 of CAZQDO010000153.1, forward strand.
TGGCAGGCCGATCCCTGGGCTGGCTTCTGTTGGGGGCGTTCCTGGGCATCGGTGAGGGGTTGGTCAGCCGCTCCATGCGCCGCACTTCCTACGGTGCCATCGGTGGGACTATAGCCGGCGCCATAGGCGGCGTCATCTACGAAGGGATGACCCAGGCTTTCCTCGAGCGGAGTGATACAGTGCAGATGATCGTGGGCGCCCTGGGATTGATCCTCATTGGCGCCTGCCTGGGATCCATCATCCCGTTGACCATCTTTGTCGCTGCGGCTAGGGGCACCCTGCTTGTCCGCAGCGGCAAGCGGAAAGGCATGGAGGTGGCTGTTGTAGATGCCGTGACCTTGGGCAGTTACGACGGCTGTGAGGTCTACCTGCCTGGCGACCCCGCCATCGAGAAAAAGCACGCCCGCATCTATCGCAAGGGTGGACAGTTCTTCATCGAGGATCTGGGATCCAGATCAGGCACGTTCGTTGACGGTGCGCAGGTGTCTACCGTCTCAGCTATGGAGATCAGAAAGAGAGCGAAGGTCCAGTTAGGAAGTACGCTGGTCGAATTGGCTTGAGGAAAAGGACGGTGAGTTCCCACCTGCGGCTGGGTAACGTGGTCTTCAGACTGGAGCAACACGGGTAAGCGATCATCAGTAGATGAGAAAACTTGCTGGAGTGCGGACGCAAGTCCGCCTTTACGAGGCCTGAAGCAGACTTGCGTCTGCACTCCGCTCCCAAATTCTCAAGTACTGATCATAAAACAACTTGGAGGTAAGAACAATGGCCGGAGAAGTCTATCTCACCAGTACTCTGAGCAAAGACAATGTCCCCGTGACAGGGCAGGCCCAACTGGTCTACGCCCTGCTGGAGATCATGCCTACGGATGTCATGGGCAGCGTGCGGATGCCGTTGAACTTCAGCCTGGTTCTCGACAGGAGCGGCTCCATGAAAGACGAAGGGAAGCTCGACCAACTCAAGCAAGCCGTCAAGTATGTCATTGACCTGTTGGCTGACGATGACTACGTCTCTGTCGTCACCTTCTCAGGCGAATCCGACATGGTATTGTCCAGCACATTGATGGGCAAGGTCCGGCGCGGCACTCTGAAAAGGCAAATTGACAAGATTGATCTGAAGTGGACTGGCACTCACATTGCCGTCGCTGTCAGAGCCGGGCGCATCGAAGTAAAAAGGCAACTGGCCGCCGATCGGGTGAACCGGGTTGTGCTGCTCACCGACGGCCAGGTGCAGATGCCATCTGGTGACCATCGCCGTGGCGAGCAGGAATGTCTGAAAGAGGCCGAAAAATGTGGCCACGAGGGCATTCCGTTGCTGGCATTGGGGTTAGGGTCAGACTGGAACGAGGACTTGCTCTCAGACATGGCCAGGCGATCCAGCGGCGTGGCCGACTACATCGCCCGGCCCGAAGATCTGACCCCCTTCTTCGTGGACACCGTCCAATCCATGCAAGCGGCGGTGGTGCAGAACGCCGTGCTGACCCTGCGCTCGGTGGCTGGGATCAACCCGCGCAAAGTGTGGCGCGTGGTGCCCCTCATAACTGACCTGGGCTATAGCCCCAGTTTCGACAGAGCTATCACCGTCCCCCTGGGCGAGCTGGAGAAAGGCCAGGGCCAGGCCCTCCTGGTGGAACTCCTGCTGCCAGCCCGACAGGCAGGTACCTACCGCATCGCCCAGGCGGAGATTGCCTACGACGTCCCGCTGCTGAACCTGGTGCAGGAGAAGGTCCGGGCCGATCTCATGCTCAGCTTCACCCACGATCCCTACCTGGCAGGGCAGGTCAATCCCAGGGTGATGAACATTGCAGAAAAGGTAACCGCCTTCAAGCTCCAGACGCGCGCCCTGCAGGAAGCGGAACTGGGAGACGTGGCCGGGGCAACCCAGAAGCTGAGAGCGGCTGCGACCATCTTGCTCAGCCAGGGCGACGCCGACCTGGCCCGCACTGCGCAACTGGAAGCAGACAAGCTGGAGCAGCAGGGCCAGATGACCGCCGAGGGCAAGAAGACCATCAAGTTCAAGAGCAGCAAGACAGTGAAGCTGGGCTAGACGATGGCGGCGACCCGACCCAGGAACGCAAGGTGAGCCTCAATGCGTTGAAGAGTGATTCCATTCTGCGCTTTGGGCAGGTGGTGTTCGTGTTTAGGATAGAGTAGCAAGGAGGGACAATGCTCGTACCGGGTACTATTCTACTAGGCAGATATCGCATCGTGAGAACGCTGGGCATTGGCGGCATGGGGGCCGTCTACCTGGCACAGGATGTGCGCCTGGCCAACAGGTCGGTTGCTGTCAAGGAGATGATACCCGATCCCAGCGCTTCCCCAGTGGAACAGGCCCAGGCCCAGTGGCAGTTTCAACAGGAAGCATCCATGCTGGCCTCGCTTGACCACTCTAACCTGCCGCGAGTGTCTGACCACTTCACCGAAAGAGGTAACCACTACCTGGTGATGGACTATGTAGACGGCGAAACGTTGGAAGACATCCTGAACCGCACACCCGGTTTCCTGCCAGAGAGTCAGGTGCTCCACTGGGCCACGCAGCTCTGCGACGTGCTGACCTATCTCCACAGCAGGCAGCCTGCGGTGATCTTCCGTGACCTGAAACCCGGCAACATCATGGTGGACAGAGGCGGCACGGTCAAGCTCATTGACTTTGGCATCGCGCGGGTCTTCAAGCCGGGCAAGACCACCGACACGCTGAGGATGGGCACCCTGGGCTACGCCCCGCCGGAGCAATATGCAGGCAAAGGGCAGACTGACGTCCGTTCAGACATCTACGGTCTGGGGGCGACGTTGCATCACCTCTTGACCAGGCGCGACCCGACTCAGCATCCACCCTTCTCCTTCAATACTGTCCCCCCGCGTAGCTTGAACTCGTCTATGTCTCCCCACGTGGAGGCAACGATCACGAAGGCTGTAGCCTATGACCGTGCCCAGCGCTTCCAGACCGCATCGGAAATGAAGCAGGCCATGTTGGGTAAGACACCGCTCATGCAACGCATCATGCCCTTCTTGCTGATAGCCGCTGTGGTCCTGCTGTTGGGGGCTGTGTTGGTGATAGCCAACGTATTTAAGCTTCTACAATCAACTCCGACACCGACAGCGGCAGTTGTGACAGCGACACACACACCACTGCCAGCGACCAACACGCCAATGCTGCCAACGTCCACCCCCACTGTCGTCACCGCTACGCCCTGGCCCGCTACGAATACGCCTGTTCCACCAACACCGACTCCTGTTATCATCGTGGTCACTGCAACGCCGAGGCCTGTGCCACCAACACCGACCTCTATTCCGCCCACGTCAACACCGATACTTCCAACCCCAACCCTCTCTCCGACCCCAGCCTCCTCTCGCACGCCAACTCCCGTGCCATTCCCCGGGTTCTTCCGGGCGGATCGTAACAATCTTTTCCCCGGTGAATGTACTTACCTGCGTTGGGACATTCAGGGCGTTAAGGCCATTCGCCTGGATGGGGTGGGGAGAGCCGGTCGCGATTGGGAGGTGGTATGCCTCAACCAAAAACATACCTACACCCTTGAGCTCGTTTATCAAGACGGCCGATCTGAGAGCTATCCGCTGACCATCAGCGTTTCCGATCAAAGGCCATCTGATAACGCCGGTCCGCTTCTCACGATAAGTTGGGAGCTCGTTGGCACGAGGTGTATATCAGCGAACGAATGGGAGGCCGAATTCAACATCCGGGCGGAGGGTGGAAATGGGGTGTATACTTACTACAGCGACGGCGAGAAAATCGCCGGGCCGATAAGGGGGAAAGTGAGCTTTCGACACAAGTGGATGAAGGGCATGATGGTGAGCACGTTTAGGGTCAGGTCTGGGGATGGCCAGGAAGCCCAGGTGACGTATAGTGTTAACCCCCCTCATTGCCGTTGATTTCACAAAATGAGTCCACTGGCGCTTGATACACCAGGAACGATCTGATTACAGCGTTAGGGAGGAGATTGCTATGTCCATTGACAAACAACGCATCTATTACAACGCTCTCTTCGGAGCCCTGGGAGGGCTCATCAGTTGGCTGTTCATCGGCCTGTTTCTGAGTTTTGACACCTCCAGCCTGCTAATGCTGTTCCTGAAGGATGCCCTGCTGGGGGCAACGGTGGGTATCTGCATCGGCGGGGCCATCGGCGCGGTGGATGGGCTCACTGTGAGTCGCTCCTGGCGTCGGCTGAGCAGGGGGGTCTTTTTGGGGAGCGTCATCGGGCTGGTGGGCGGGCTGATTGGCCTGGTCATCGGCGAGGTGATTTTTAAGTTCGCCGGTGGTGGCGTGTGGCCCCGCGCCGCTGGCTGGGCCCTCTTTGGTTTCCTGGTGGGCACCAGCGAAGGTCGGGTGCAGAGCTCAACGCCCAAGACCAGCTATGGGGCCATAGGTGGCTTGCTGGGCGGGCTCATCGGCGGCAGCACCTACGAGCGGCTGAGCACCCTGCTGCGAGCTGTCACCCACGACCGCGAGCTATCCCTCACTGTGGGCAGCGCGGTGGGCCTCATCATCCTGGGGGCCTGCATCGGCTCCCTCATCGGGTTGGTGGAGGACATCCTGCGCACGGCCTGGCTCAAGGTGGTGGTAGGCCGACTGGAGGGGCGTACTTTCACCCTGACCCGCACAGAGACCCGCCTGGGCAAGGCCGATGACTGCGACGTGGTGCTCCCTGGCGACGCGGACATCTATCCCCACCACGCCGTCATTGAGCAAACGCAGAAGACCTTCGTGCTGCGGCCACTGGCAGACCCCGTCCTGGTCAACAAGCAGCACATGAGCCAGTCCCACCTGCTCAAGCACGGCGACCGCATCCAACTGGGCAAGACCCAACTGATATTCAACCTGGAAGGAGGGCAAAAATGAGGCGATTGACATGGAAAACGATTCTATTGGCTATTCTCATCATCTTTGCTATTGGGTGGGTTATCCTCATGAGCCTGGGGACAACGACGCGTCCTGGGGCAACCACCGGCCCCGACGGATCCACAGCCTCGATCACCCTCATAGATGCCGATTCGGCCTTCCCCACCATCAACACCCATGTGCTGGTCCGCGACAAGACAGAAGATCCGGTGCGGGGTCTGGGCCAGGAGGCCTTTGAGCTGACCGAGGACGGCATTCTGGTCAAGATCACTGGCTTTCTGGGTGCGGGGGAGCAGGCCGTGACCGCGGTGCTGGTCATTGATCACAGCGGTAGCATGAGGGGAAGCAAGATGGCGGGAGCGCAGGAGGCGGCTAAGGTTTTCGTGTCTATGACCCGCGAGGACATGGACAGCCTGGGTATCCTGGTGTTCGATGATGCTATAGACACGCTGTCATCTCTGAAGCCTGTCAACCGCGCAGGCGAGGATGCCTTGACGAAGCAAATTGATGATGTCAAGGCAAGTGGCGATACCGCCTTCCATGACGCCGTCTATACAGCGGTGGAACAACTCCAGGGCGCCTCTGGCCGAACGGTGGTCATTGCCCTAACCGATGGCAGAGACAACAGAAGCCGCCGTTCAGTGAATGATGTGATCACATTCGCCCAAGAGAACCACGTCCCAGTGTACACCATTGGCTTGGGGGGTGAAGGCGATATTGATACTAGCCGTCTTAAGAAGCTGGCCGAGGAAACAGGCGGCGAATTCCACCAGAGGCCGACGGCTGATCAGTTGGCCGAGCTGTATCGCAAGATCGCTCAGGAGTTACAGAACGAGTACGTGATCACTTTCGACTCACCCACGCCTGAGCTGGACGGCACACAGCGGGAGGTAGTGGTGAACATTGAGTATGCCAGTGGCACCCTGAGCACCAGCGGGCCTTACGCTGTGGGAGGCATCATCAAGTCATCCATCAACTACCCCTTCTTCGGCGCTCTGTTGCTGCTGTTGCTGGTTCTTCTGGCATTGCCTGGCGCGTTCCGTCGCATCTACGCCCGCCGCCCGGCCCCCGAGGTAGTGGAACCGGTGCCCCTCACACCAATCCCTGCCGTTGCTCCACCGGCCGGCCCGGCTCCCCGGCCAGTGAGACCCGCGCCTCCTTCCCGTCCAGTGCCGGCTCGCCTGGTGACGCGCTTCGTCGTAACCAAAGAGACCGTTTCGCTCGGCAGCAGTGAGGGCAACGACATCATCATCCCTGCGTCCACGGTAGCGACCCGGCACGCCCGCATCGGCCTGGAGGGCGGTCGTTACGTCATCGCCGATACTTCGGCTACGCTCAGTACAGGCCTGGGCCAGGGTCACACGGCCGTTAGCTTCAGCGGCGACCCGGCCCAGTTGCGCCCCAGTGCCAGGAATGCCCTCAAAGATGGCTCCCTGGTGAAGCTGGGCGAGGCCATCCTGGTCTTCCACCAGCCAGCACAGGGTTCGCCCTGGCTGGAGATGGTCTACGAGATGACCAAGTCAATCGTCACCGTGGGCTCCGAGGCTGGCAACGACATCGTATTGACCCATCCCTCTGTATCGCCTCGCCACGCTGAGCTACGACAGGAAGCTGGCCGCTGGGTGGCGCACGACCTGGACAGTGCCCAGGGTACATTTGTGAGCTATAGCGGCGACCCGGCCCAGGAGCGCAGGATCAGCACCAATGCACTAAAGAACGGTTCGACCGTGCGCTTCGGGCAGGTGGCGTTTGTGTTCAGGACGGAGTAGCAAGGAGAGCCAATGCTCGTACCGGGTATTACTCTGCAAGGCAGATATCGCATCGTCAGAGCGCTGGGCATTGGCGGCATGGGGGCCGTCTATCTGGCCCAGGATATGCGTCTGGCCAACAAGCTGGTTGCCGTCAAGGAAATGATGCCCGATCCCACTGCCTCCTCAGCGGAACAGGCCCAGGCCCAGCAGCAGTTCCAACAGGAAGCATCCATGTTGGCCTCGCTCAACCACCCTAACGTGCCGCGAGTGTCTGACCACTTCACCGAAATGGGCAAGCACTACCTGGTGATGGATTATGTTGACGGCCAAACGTTGGAAGACATTCTGAGCCGCACGCCAGGGTTCCTGCCCGAAAGCCAGGTGCTCCACTGGGCCACGCAGCTCTGCGATGTGCTGACCTATCTCCACGGCAGGCAGCCTACGGTGATCTTCCGTGACCTGAAGCCCGGCAACATCATGGTGGACAGGAGCGGCACGGTCAAGCTCATTGACTTTGGCATTGCGCGGGTCTTCAAGCCGGGCAAGACGACAGATACATTGAGAATGGGCACCCTGGGCTATGCCCCACCGGAGCAATATGCAGGCAAGGGGCAGACCGACGCCCGTTCGGACATCTATAGCCTGGGAGCGACGTTACACCACCTCCTGACCAGGCGTGATCCAACACAGCATCCCCCCTTCTCCTTCAACACCGCCCCACCGCGTAGCCTGAACCCGGCTGTGTCTCCGCACGTGGAGGCAGCGATCATGAAAGCCCTGGCCCACGACCGCGCCCATCGGTGCCAGACTGCATCGGAGATGAAGCGGGCTCTATCGGGCCAGATGCCGCCTGGTCCGCCACCTTCTCAGCCAACAGTCCCTGTTCCTCTTCCCACTTCGCAGCCTGGGCTCGTACAGCGCATCGCCCCTTTCTTGCTGATCGTCGCTGTGGTCCTATTGTTGGGGGCTGTGCTGGTGATGGCGGGTGTATTTAACGAGTTCCTGCAATCAGCTCCGACACCGACCGCAGTAGCAGTAGCAGCAACGCACACACCACCGCTACCGACCAACACACCGATGCTGCCGACGTCCACCCCCATCGTGGTCACCGCTACACCGCGGCTTGCCACGGATACGCCTGCCCCTCCGACACTGACCCCGGTCATCATCGTGGTCACTGCGACGCCCATACCGGCCACCAATACACCCCTTCCGCCTACATCAACACCGATCCCCTCGCCAACGGTCATGCCCCTGGCCCAGGCCGAGGCGCTGAACACACAGGCCGAACAACTCTACAGCCAGAGCCAGGCGCAGGCAATGGACATTTGGCTTCAGATCGTGGATGCACGCCCCGGCTACGTCAAGGGGCTTTATCACCTGGCCGGCGGCTACTATGATCTGGGCCAGATGGATTGGGCCATCAGCTATGGCGAGACCGCGGCTACGCACGACCCGAATTGCATCAACACCCGCTACATCCTGGCAGTAGCCTATGAGGCAAAAGGCTGGAATAGCATGGCCTGTGATCAGTGGCGCAAGATAGCGGGGCTTCAATACGAAGACTCGCCTAATCATACCAACCGTGATCATATCAAACGGCTCAAGGACATAGCCCAGAGCAAGCTAGGCAAGTGTCTCTAGCAATCCCGCGCCACTCTGGCAGGGCTGGGTTCTTCGTGCAGTTCGCAAGGAGTCAGACATGCACCTCATTAGACACAGACTTCGTCAATGGCAGAGTCGTCACCCCACCCTTGCCATCGCCATTAGCATTGGCCTCTTTGTGACCAGTGCGGGGCTACTTGTCCTGGCGCTGTCCATGCAGAAACGTGCACCAGCAACCCAACAGCCGGCGACTCCGCACAATCCCTCGATCACAGCAAGGGTGTTTGGGCCTACCCCTGCTCGGACCGGGGCCGCAACAGGCGTACTTCCATCACCCACATCCACAC
>CAZQDO010000154.1:0-965 GCA_964592085.1 uncultured Anaerolineae bacterium
GTCTCTTGTCAGATCACCCCCTATGCCGATTTGACACATTCATAGAAATCTCCTCTGGAATGGTAGATTCGTAGGTTCGGTATTCGTAGATTCGTACCACTGTGTCAATCCACGAATTCACGAGTTTACGAGTTTACGAATTCACGGATCTACCTTGTTACTTCCTGCCGACGTATATTCCGTATCCAAAATACTCGTCAAGGTTGTCGGGCACGACCCCGCTCTCTCGTAATCCCTTCACGAACCTCCTGTAGGCCGGACTTCTGACATAGAGGGACAACGTCCTGCCCCAGATACCTAACATCCCTGCAAAACCATATCGCCGGAAGATCTCTTTGGCCTCGGTTCGCACGTTGATGGCATAGGTTCTCGCGACGATTTCTCTCAGCCCAGCGCCCTCCAACAATCCCACCCAGGCATCAGAAGCCAAAGGTCTCGCGTTGCCGCCCACATCCTGGGATACCCAGGCGACCATTTCTGGCGGAGGCGGTACCTTCAGCCAAGCTGACTCATTCAGCCCGATGTATCCTCCCGGCTTCGTCACCCGCGCATACTCGTTGACCGCTCTCTGTTTGTCTTCTGGAAAGGCGGTTACGGACTCGGTGATAACGGCGTCGAAAAGGTCATCCTCGAATGGGAGATCTTGCGCATCGGCTACCCTGAATTCAACCCGATCCGTTACCCCCTCTCTCTCCGCCCTTTCCCTGGACCTCTCGACCATGCCTTCCAGAATATCCACGCCGACCACTCTGCAGCCACACCTTCTTGCGATGAAGCAAGGTGTCACCCCAGCGCCGCAGCCAACGTCCAGGATGTACTTGCCTTCGCCGATGTTACATAGCTCAATGAGCTCCTCTGTGGCCCCGACGCCTCCCAGATGTTTCGTGAGGCCCACCTCGGCTGCAAAGTCAAAGAAATGTTCGGCCTCCATTTTTGGCCTCCTTTCTTGGTGATGCTCAACTATT
>CAZQDO010000154.1:975-11900 GCA_964592085.1 uncultured Anaerolineae bacterium
CAACTATTCTTTGCATTGGCGACTACCAGATGCCCGGCAGCAGGCGGTAGTGCACTCGCTGGGCATACTCGGCGTAGCCTGTGAGTTCCTCGTGCAACGTTTTGTCTTCCATGGCAGTCCGCACGACGTAGAGCAGTGTTGTCAGCCCGGCTGGGAGAAGGGCCCACAGCGAGCCGAGCACCAGTGGGGCCACCAGAAGCATGGTGATCATCCCGACGTAACCTGGATGTCGTACATACCGGTAAGGCCCGCCGGAAGCGACGGCATGTCCTCGGTCGTCCTGGATGCGCACAATGGCCGAGAAGAAGCAGTTTGACGCCATCGCCCAGCCAACCAGGGCATACCCTAGAACGAAGACACCCAGGGCAATAATCTGAACCGCGAGATGCACCTGCAGCGACCACCCGAAACGCCTATCCAACCCCGCCAGGGGCAGCATGACCAGAAAGAATATCAAATTGGAAAGATTGATCAGTATCTTGTCCCAGCTCTTGGCGCCCTCCGGTGCCTTGCGACGTTCCCTTGCCAGGCCCGGATCAATTCGGGCTGCGAGAAGCGAGGTGGCAAATAAGCCAGCCAGATACACACCAAGCAGGATCCATGCCATTAGCCAGTCCAGGCGGCCTGCCGGGATGAACAAAAGCGCGGCCAGGATCGGCAGGAGAACGATCACCTGTAACAGCCCTCTGAGAATAAGGGCTGCCACACCAGGTTTTGCATGGGATTGTCCGGTAGACGTGTTCGCGTTCATTTTGAAAACCCAAGCGGCCCAGCGGGCGGAGGCATTCCTCTCCCGGCTGGGCCGCAAACCCGTGCTATTCAGCTATGTCTCACTCCTTGCTCCGCGCCGGAAAGGCAGCGCGGGCAACCCCCAGCCGCCCTCCCCGCCCACGCGGATGTCGCGTCGCTGGAACCGCCACCAGGCCAGTAGCGAGAAAATCGCCGACACTGCCAGCAAGCCAGCCAGCCAACCCCAGTCCAACTCAATGATGGCATCGCCGCCCTGGTAGTACTGCAGCGGGGTGAACTCGACGAACGACTTGAGGCTTTCGTTGAGGTTGGACAATCCGATGAGGAGGTAGTTGGCGATCAGGAGCCCTCCGCTGATCATGCCAGCGATGCGGCCTGAGGGCAGCAGCAGGCTGAGCAGCACCGCCAGGGTACCGAACAGGAGCAGTTCGGCAAACAGGGGCAGGAAGGGCTTCAGGAGTTCGACCCAGGAGAGGTCCAAGCCGGAGCTTCCAGAGGGAATGAGCCAGCTCAAGTAGCCTATGAGCAGGATCACCGTCAAGGCAGCGACGTATCCCAGCAGCCGGCCCCAGAAGAGCGCGGTGCGGCTGATGGGATGGGCCATCACCAGGTCCAGGATGCCCTTTTCTTCGTCGCCAACCAACAGACCGGCACACGCGGCGACAGCAAAGATGCCGATGATGATCGTCATGTATTCGAAGTAGTAAAGGCCAACGTAGCCCTTGGGAGTGGTGATGGCCAGAAAGTCGGCGTCGCCAAAGAAGGCCATCAGTTCTGGGGGATAGCTGGCTATGAGTTCCTGGAAGCCCTCTATGCCGACGATGGAATCGTAAAGCGACACCATCAGCACGCCATACAGGGTCAGGCCAATTCCCCAACCGATCATCTGGCCGCGCATGCGACGCAACGTATGTTTGAATTCTGCGAACATGTTAGCTTGCCTCCTTGTCACCGGCCTCATAGTAGGCCAGGAAGATGTCTTCCAGCGAAGGGCGTTCGGTCTCGAAATCACTCACCGGGAAAGCGGCCACCGCTTTGATGAGATCGTCCATCTCGCCTTCCACTTGCAATAGCACACTTGTGCTATCATCCTGGGATAGCACCACCACGCCAGGTATGTTCGACAGCAGGCCGATGTCCACCGGCTGCTTGAAGCGGATTCTGGCCCGGTGCAGGGCGCGGTTGATGAGCGAGGCGGTCTCAGCCACCTCCACGATCACGCCCTCCCGAATAATCGCCACTCGCTCTGCCACTGTCTCCACCTCGCTCATGATGTGGGAGGAGAAAAAGACCGTGGCACCATCGGCCTGGGCTTCCTTGAGCAAACGGTAGACTTCGTGCTGCATCAGCGGGTCGAGGCCAAGCGTCGGCTCGTCCAGCAGGAGTAGTTGCGGGCGATGCATCAGGGCTTGCACGATACCGACCTTCTGTTTGTTGCCGTGCGAGAGGTTCTTGATCGGGGGCTTGAGAGGCAGATCGAGACGCCTGGTGAGTTGCCGCACAAATTCCCAATCCACCTTGTTTCCACGCAGGGAGTTGAAATAGCGTAGCGCGCCCTCGACGGACATGTTGGGATCCAATTGCAACTCGCCGGGCAGGTAGCCCGTGTGCGCGTGCACCTCCACTGGCTCGGCCTGGGGGTCTATGCCCAGCACCCGCACAGCGCCACCGTCGGGACGGATCAGGTCCAGCAGACAGCGGATGGTGGTGGTTTTCCCGGCGCCGTTCGGGCCGAGATAGCCAAATATCTCGCCACGCTGCACCTCCAGGTCAACGCCCCGCAACGCCCGAACTCTGCCGTAGGACTTGGTCAGCCCCTGGGTCATCAAAGCCATTTCTTCAGGCATAATCGCCTCCTTTCCTCAGAGAGAACTCAGTTAGCTGTTGATCTGACTTTCCAAAGCGCGGGCGAACAGCTCGCGATCCTCTTCCTGGATAATCTCCAGGGCCTCATCTCCCAGCAGGGCCAGAATCTGGGGAAGATACAAATCTGTTCGCAAGTGATGCTCAGCGATGAAGACGAGAAGAGGGCTGCTGGTCCAGGAAGCCCGCGCCTGAGTCGCGGTCAGCCATTCAGCGACCAGTACTTCCTCCCCGTCAATGACCAGGATCAGCCCCAGCCCTCTGGCCTGACCAAGGGTCTGCTCGGTCACGCGAGCGACGACCACTTGAGCGCCTGGCAGATCAAGGTCGGTCGTCGTATAGATCACCACCCGAACCCCTCGCTCTATCGCCTCCTCCAGCGTAGGCTGCAAAGTCGGGAATGTGGCCGGCAAGAGGGCCAGATAAACTCGGGTCTCGGCCTGGTCAATCATCTCCATCGCTTTGGCCATGATGTTCTCGTGGCCCTCAATATTCCAGACGTATTCGAGGTCAGGGGCTGAAGTCAGGGCAGCCAGGTCATCCTTGAGCGAGTCGGTGAGTTCTTCGTGCTCACGGCGGAGCTGATCGAGGAACTCTGCCGCTGGAATCGGCGCATACTTGGTGGAACCGCCGGTTCGCAGCGTCATGGCCGCACCACGAGCGGTGAGCTTGCCCACCACCTCGTAAATCATGGAGCGGGGGACGCCGGACAGCTTGGAGAGTTGATACCCCGTGACGGGGCTTTCCCTGAGTAGCGCTACGTAGGCCTTGGCCTCGTATTCCGAGAAGCCGATTTGCACCAGTTTGTCAATGGAATCGTCGTTCATTTCCCTCCACCTTAGGAGTTAGTGTTATAACTTAGGCGTTAGTCTTATAACTACGCATTATTATACCAAAGTTCTCTCGGTTTGTCAAGAACCAAAACCTGAAAAGCCTGGGGGGTATGAGCTGAGAGGTATCCTGTTTCTTACCACGAGTTCAGGCTTTTGCCGTGAGCGTATCGCCTTGGAGATACGTAGTGACGACTTCGGTCGTTGTTCCCGCCGCAAAAGCGACTGAAGTTGCCACTACGTTTGCCCATAATGCCCTTGGGAAACAGTTGGGGCATACCCCAGACTCGACACGCTCGCCTTTTGCCTATTGACGTTTTATATAGCGGTGTGGTATAATATATACATCCAGCGTCATCTGTGGCTGTTGCGTCACCCGTGCCACAATCGAATTTCCGGAGGTGAAATCGTTATGAAACAAGCTAACCTTTTGTTGATAGGCATTGGACTCCTGTTAGTTGTCAGTTGCAGTACATCCACACCGGAACCTACGTTCACGCCCCTACCGACGCCTACACCCCTACCTACGTTTACGCCTTCACCTACACCCACGCCCACACCTTTGCCCACACCAACCCCCACTCCCTCGCCGGCTGACATCGCTCGCCAAGCAGGAGAGCGGATGATGACTACCAACTCACTCCATTTCATCATTGAGCTTTCTGGCGAGGAGGCTTACCTGGACAGTGCCCAGACGATGGCCCTCAAGCGGGCTGAGGGCGACCTGATGCAACCAGATCAAGTGCGCGGCATCGTCAAGGTGTCGTCGTTTGGCGCTGTGGTTGAGTTAGGCATCATCGGACTGGGAGACGATCAGTACATCACCAACCCTCTTAACCAGCAATGGGTAAAGCTGCCACCGGACTATGGCTGGTATTTCGATCCCACTCTCATCTTTAACTCAGAGTACGGCATCGGCCCTATCCTCAATGACATAGCCTGGACGTTCGGCACGGGAGAGGAGATAGCAGGCCAGCCCCACCGTCGTTTGCACGGGCAGTTGCCTGCTGAGCAGATCGCGCCCCTGACGGCCGGCATGATCGGGACAGGAGAAGTTACTATGGATGCGTGGGTGGGCCAGCAAGACGCCTACGTGCGCCGGATCCAGATCGTGGAATTGGAAAGCGACCCGGAAGACCCGACCCACTGGCTCATCGAATTCTCCGCTTTTGATGAACCTGTGGATATCGAGGCACCGCCCGTGCCATGAGTTGCCTGGCCCTTCGGATTTCGCGGGGGCACAGTGCTGGAATCCCCAACTCGTTGGGGAGAATGGCGCGATAACCCCCAACAAGTTGGGGACTCCGGTCGCTACTCGTGCCAATCCCCAAAGACTCAGTCGGCTTTGTCCCACAGGAATCACTATGATGTCCAACAACACGAAAACTCAGCCCCACCCTTACCTCGTTCTGATCTTGGTCTCGTTTGGCGTCTTTGTGGCCGCCGATGACCTGACGGTGGTTTCCACCCTGCTGCCGCAGATGATCCTGGACTTTGAGATTCCAGTGCCCACTGGCCTGGACGACGCGGCCTGGATTGTCAGCGCCTATCTCATCGCCTACATCGTGACCATGCCCTTCATGGGGCGTGTGTCGGACATCTACGGACGCCGGCGGGTGTATTTGGCCAGCCTGGGGCTTTTTGCTTTCGGCTCGATCTTCGTGCCCCTGGTCAAAGACCTGCCTTTGCTCATCGTCTTCAGGGCTGTGCAGGCCCTGGGAGGCGGGGCAATGGTGCCGGTGGCCATGGCTATCGTGGGTGACCTCTTTCACGACCAACGCCGCCCACTGGCCATGGGTGCCCTGGTCGCGGTGGACACAGCCGGCTGGATCTTTGGGCCGCTGTACGGCGCTTTCCTGGTGCGCTATCTGGACTGGCGCTGGCAGTTCTACATCAACATTCCGGCCAGCCTCCTGGCAGCGGTGACAGCCTACTATGCGCTGAGGGCCTTGCCGCAGACCAGGCGGCGGGCATCGCTGGACATTCCCGGCGCATTGCTGCTCATGGGCGGCCTGGTGGCGCTAAACGTCGCCCTCTCGTACAGCGGAGGACGGGCGGCTACCGGCCCCTCCTTCGACTTCAACGCCCCGCCGCCGACCACGCGATTTGTTCTACCCTTGTTGGGACTATCCGCGCTGCTGTTTGGTCTGTTTGCCTGGCTTGAGCGGCGGGTCTCGCAGCCGTTGATCGAGCTGGCCATGCTTCGGCGGCCCAACTTCGCTGCTGCCTGCGCCATCAACTTCCTGGTCGGTTTCGCCCTCATCATTGCCATGGTGGACGTGCCCTTGTTCATCAACATCATCCTCGCCGAAGGGGGCACCGCGGACGAGGCGCTGCGTCTGGCGGCGGTACGCAGCGGCCAGGTGTTGGCAGCAATGACGGGAACCATGGCCCTGGCCTCGTTGCTGGGCGGCTGGCTCTGCGGGCGGTTTGGCTACCGCCTGCCGACGATGCTGGGCCTGCTGGCCGCTGCCGGTGGGTTTGGATTGATGGGCACCTGGTCGCCGGGCATGAGCTACGGGCCAATGGCCATTCACCTGGCGCTGGCTGGGCTGGGTTTTGGGCTGGTGACGACCTCGTTGAGCACGGCGGTTATTGACGCTGCGGGCGAAACGCAACGGGGGGTGGCCTCTGGCCTGGTCGTCATCCTGCGGTTGGTTGGTATGAGCACTGGCCTGTCGTTGCTGACCGCCTGGGGCCTGAAGCGTTTCGAGCAGCTCTCCAGCCGCTATGCCATCACCGAGCTTGGCGGGGTTCTCCTCCATCTCACGGCGCAAGTGCTGGACGAGACCTTCCTCGTTGCAGGCAGCGTGTTGTTGCTGGCCGTCCTGGCGTCCTTCTCGCTGCGGAGCAGGTCGCGCCAGGTAGTGGAAGAAGCTCAAGCTCCTTGATGGGAAGGAGGTGATGGTAGATCGGATGATTGGCCGTCGTCAACCGCGGACAAGCCTTTGTCGGCCAGCCGGAAGTGTAGTTGGCAAGGCCGACTATCACCGATAAGGAGCATTATCATGGACAAGAGATCAATAGTGCCTGTGATCCTCGGCGTTGCCATCGCAGTGGTGGTTCTCTGTGCCGTCTGCGTGGTTGCCCTGCTTCCGTTGCGCCAATACCTGCCCTTCCTCAGGCCCGAGCAGGCCGCGCCCAAGCTCATGCCTGTTGACACCGCCCTCTTTGCCTCGGTCAATCCCAACGTCCAGGACCTGGCCGGCTTCAAACATCTGGCTGATGTCTATGGCGATCTCTCTGAAGTTAAGGACGCTTCGGATGACTTTTCCAAAGAGGTGGAAGGTGAGCTTGGCATCTCGTTCAAAGAAGATGTCATGCCCTGGCTGGGGCCAGAGGTGGCCCTGGCTATTACCAACATCGAAGCGTTGACCGAAGGTGCTGATCCGGAAGTGATCATCGCTGCTGCGACAAAGGATACCAGAGCCTCGGATGCTTTCCTGGAGAAGCTGCGAGCATACCTGAGGGATCAGGGCTACAATATTTTGGAGGAGACTTACCAGGGCGTAGTCTATTACGTCCAGGAGGTCAAATACCAATGGGAAACGCCTTTTGTCTTTGGCACCGTGAAGAAATTCGTGATCCTGACCACGGACGAGAGCATGGTGGAGGGTGTCATTGATGCGGCCCAAGGCAGAGCCGATGCGCTGGCCAAAAACGAGCGCTACACCGAGTTGGTCGCCGCGCTGCCGGGAGACTCGGTGGCCTACCTGTTCTTCGATATGCAGGAGATGATCCAGGCCAGCCTCCAGGATCTCGAAGATACAGGAGTTGAGCTGCCCCAAGGAACCTACCAGCAACTTGAGGCGCTCCAGAGCTGGGGGCTGGCGCTTGACCTGGACGAGGAAGGGATTCAGTTGGACTTCGCTGCGCGCTTCGACCCTAACGTTCTATCCGAAGAGAGCCTGATGAAGGAGGGCGAAGCCAGTGCCCATCGCATCTTGAAGCGGATTCCCGACGATGCCCTGGGCTTTATCTCCGGCCAGAACCTTGCGGCTGGCTGGGAGAGTATCCTCGCTGCCATGGAGAAGACTCCCGACTTTGAGCAACAGCTCGAAGACCTTGAAGACGAATTGGGCATGAGGATAGATGAGGATACGTTGGGTTGGCTAAGCGGTGAATTTGCCATGGCCGTGGTCGGGACCAGAGGAATAGAGGACATTCCCGTCGGCGGGGTTGCCATTTTCGAGATTGACGACCAGAAAGAGGCTGAGGATGCGCTCACGGGCATTGCTGATGCCGTAGAAGCGCTGGCCTTCCTGGAATTCGAGAGGAAGGCCATTAACGATGTTGAGATGCAGGTGCTCAGGGATCCGTACACCGAGGAAATCATCCTGGGGTATGGTTTCACCGCCAACCACCTGGTCATCGGCCTCATGGAGGGCGCTCTGGGGGTGGCGGTAGACGACGACATCCGCTCCATTGCCGACGACGAAACCTTCAAGAGAGTGCAGCGGCATCTGCCTCCCAAGACAGGCGGATATTTCTACGTCAACGTCGAGGCAATTTGGCAACTCGTCTACGAGAACATGCCGGGGTGGGAGCAAGAAGACTTTGACGAGACGGTCCGTCCTTTCTTGGAGCCGATCAAGGCGATAGGCTCAGCGGCGTCGCCAACCGATCCCAGGAAGGGCCTCGGGCAGGGTACCCTGTTCATCTACATCCCTGGAGAATGATCACTACCTGATTGCCGGCTGTAGCAAAGTTAGGGGCGAGGGATGGAGGAGATTGATTTGATCTCCTCCATTCGACTCCCGCTCGCCCACAGGCATGGCAACCTCGCCTCCCCATGTTATGTGAATCATCCTTTTCCTTACTCAAAATTCAGTCTTTTCCCTATTGACGTTTCACCCTGCGGTATGGTATAATATATGGGGGAGAAACAACGCAGGCGGCTCCAGTAGATGCCTGGTGATCCCGATAAACTCAATGCAATGATTTGGCCGAGACAGGGCACAAGAGTGCGCCCCTGGTAGCGCCAGGCCAACACAGCCGACAACATAGCCCTCAACCCGACGCCAGCCAAGGCCGCGCTTTTGCGTGCCCTGAGGCTGGCGGTTTGCTTTAGCTCAAACGAAGGACGAAAGGTTTAGGCAATGCAAGCCAAGGAGTTATCTAAAACGGAGGTGAAAGAAATGAATAAGCGCTACTTCTCAATCGCAGCTACCGTGGCCATCATACTCAGCGTAGCCAACATGCTGGTACTGATCCGTAGCAATGTTGGTGCGTCACGGCTATCAGCGACAAACGTCCCACAACTGATTAGCTACCAGGGTCGGCTAACCGACCCATCCACTGGTGAACCCGTGCCTGACGCCACCTACGACATACGTTTCTGCTTGTACACCGGACCCACTGGCGGCAGCGCTCTCTGGTGCGAAGATCAGACTGTCCCTGTCACAGACGGCGTATTCAGCGTACTGCTGGGGAGTCTCATGTCCATACCGGAGACAGTCTTTGACGGAACGGAGTGCTATCTGGGCGTGAAGGTCGAGGCTGATGCAGAGATGACGCCCCGACGCCGGGTAGTAAGTGTGGGGTATGCCTATCGGGCGGAGGCGGCCGTTGATGCTGATACAGTGGACGGCTTGCACGCTAGCGACTTTGCCAGTGCCAATCACACCCATAGTGGTGTTCCAATGATGAAAACAGGAACCTATACGGGCAATAGCCAGGCTACCCAAGCAATAACAGGAGTAGGATTCCGACCTAGAGCCCTAATAGTCTATGTTCAAGAGAATAGACAGACAGGTCTGCTTCTAAAAACAGACCAAGATGGCCCATATGCTCATGTTAATACTGACGATGGTAACGGCCCTATCTACTGCGAGAATGAAATAATCAGTCTGGATGCTGATGGCTTTACTGTATGTGGCGGAACGCCGTGCGGCAGACAGGCGCCAAATCAAGCCGGAGTGACTTACACGTATATAGCATATACATTCTAGCTAGAAGAAGATGTGAAAACAAGCGGTAACACTTGGGGTGGTAGAGCCATCTTCATCTCGCGCGAGGCCAACTGATTGCAGTATTTCCTCTACTCGTAGCCAAGTTATTGTCAGGATCACTGCAAGAGAGATTAGCCTTTCACACGTCCCAGTGAGATTCGGAATCAGGGAGGGCACAGTATTGCAATAGGGGGATTGAATCCATGAAACCTCAGCGTTTTAGAAAGAAGTTTACCAAAGTGTTAGTCTCCATACTTGTTCTATCACCCTTTGTCCTCGGCTGGCTGATTCTGGCTCCAAGTTCTCTATCAACTACACCTGGAAGAGACAATCTGACCTCAGCACCAAGTCAGAGCGCCAACTATGGTATCACCGCC
Source organism: uncultured Anaerolineae bacterium (assembly GCA_964592085.1). Taxonomy (GTDB): domain Bacteria; phylum Chloroflexota; class Anaerolineae; order VGOG01; family VGOG01; genus CAZQDO01. Next base: position 10,747 of record CAZQDO010000154.1, read on the forward strand.
GACGTCCTTGTCGTTGGTGGCGGGCCAGGAAGCTCAGACAATTACGGAATCTTTGACGCCATCGGTGATGCAGTCGAGTCCGGAGAGTCGAGCAGTGCTAATCTCACCTTACTGTCCGGCCCTATTCCAGTCTTGTATCCAGGTGGCACACCCACGCGATCAATAGACATCCACGAAGGCTGGAACTATGTCTCGCTTCCGCTGGCCCCAAGCACATCCTACACAGCCGAGGGTGTGTGCAGTGAGATCGGCAGCCAGGGTGGAGACGTGGCCGAGATTGATCGCTGGTATAACGGCGTCTGGGACAGTCACATATGTGGCTCATCCTCAAATGACTTCGGCATCGAGCTGGGTTCAGGTTATTTCATCCGCGGCAACGCAGCCAGCACCTGGACCATCGAAGGCGAGGGAGTGACGACGGGCGTCCCGCTTGACCTGCAAGTGGGCTGGAACTCTATCGGCATACCTCACACCGATGCGTACACTGCCGAAAGCCTGTGCGACGAGATTATCAACCAAGGGGTGACGGTCGTCGAGATTGACCGCTGGTACGCCAGCGGTTGGGACGGCCACATCTGCGGCCTGCCTTTCAACGACTTCCCCATTGAGATTGGCAAAGGCTACTTCGCCAAGGCTGACTCGGCCGGCGTTGTGACGCCAGCGGGAATAGCCACGCAGTGGACTATGCCCAAGCCGCTCACTCCGCACCCTGGAGACCAAGCCCTGAGCGACCGCTTGAGACAGGAAACGGGAAGCAAGGTACGCATCTCCTATCACGCCAAGACAGACAAGGTTCGCTTCATCGGCACTGATCTGGGGCACCCCATTCCTCAGCCTGTCAAGCTGGCGGCAGGGGCCACACCCGAGGATGCAGCGCGGCAGTTCCTGGCCACCTATGGCCAACTTTTTGGCCTGACCGACCAGGTGCAAGAGCTTATGGTAATGCGCAGCAAAACTGTTGACCAGGCGCGTTCCTTTGTGCGCTTCCAGCAAGTCTACAAAGGCATCCCGGTGCTGGGCGGCGAGTTGATCGTCCAGGTGGATGGCAGCAAAAACGTCATTTCAGCCAACGGTGAGGTGTTACCCGACCTGGACTTGGACACCACCCCCACCATCAGTGCCGAGACCGCTCGCGAGACCTCGCTGGCCAAAGT
>CAZQDO010000155.1:0-10674 GCA_964592085.1 uncultured Anaerolineae bacterium
CCGCTGACATGCTTGCATCCTCTGAAGGCAGGGTTCCTGTGGTATTTTGGGGGGCTGGTGGCGATGGGCTTCGCGGTGTGGTTCATTCTGCGTGGCCGAGCTGAGGCCAGGGGTGAAGTCATAGAGCTGCTCCAGTGGAGTGATTATCTGTTCGTGGCTCTCGCTTTCGCGCCCACCGTTCATTCTTTTTATGTTGGACAAATCAATGCCTTCATCCTGCTCTTGCTGGCCGCCGTGTATTTCTTGCTGGAGAAGGACAAACAGGTGCTGGCTGGTGTTGTCCTGGCCGTTTCTATTCTGTTGAAAGTTGCCCCGGTTCTTCTCGTGTTCTATATGGCTATCAGGAAAAAGCACGTCGCTCTGCTATCCACAGTAGTGGTGGTCGCCGGGTTTGTCCTGCTCACCTGGCCGGTATTTGGCCCTTATCTTCGGACCTATGTTACGACCGTTTTACCAGAGATGTCTGTGCCAAAGCCTAACCCCATCAATCAATCAGTAAATGCGTTTTTCGGCCGGATATTCACTAGCAATGACTACACTGCGCCTATACTTGATGCCCCGCATCTTTCTCGGTTCCTGGCTTTCCTGGTTAGCATGGCGTTTGTGTTGCTGACCACGGCTAAGTTGGTGCCCGATCCCTCAGCCCTATCGGAATCCTGCCACGATGTGACGTTTGGAGCTTTGGTGACACTGATGACCATCGTCTCTCCCCTGGCCTGGGAGAGTTTGCACCTTCTTTTGGCCTTTCCTCTCATCGTTTTGTTTGCCAGGTGGGCACGGATGAGTCGAGATCAGAGACTCTTGTTCACTGTTTCCATCTTCTTTCTGAATGCCCAAACCCTGGGGGCTCTGTTTCATAGCTCGCTAGGTAAGTTCCCAGTCGTTCGTTATCTCTGGCCTCTCATGTCATTTGGACTATATGGAGCTATCGCGCTCCTTTTCCTTCAGTTGGGGATCATAAAATCAGAGATCAGGGATTAGGAAATCAGGGAATCAGGTTTCCTGTTATCCTGATTCCCTGATCACCCGTCCCCTAATCACTAACATGGAGGTGCTACAATGAACCGTTGGCTCTCAACTATGGTACTCAGTGTATTCTTGCTCATCGTCCTACTCGCTGCCTGCTCTCCTCGGTGGGACGTTCCTGCTTCCGCTCCAGACCTCGATACAGCCGAGCAACCTGGCGCATCCACCGACGATGCAACAATGGCCTTCGTGTCCAACGCCGGCCAGATGGACCCTGCGGTTTTATTCCACACCCTGGGTTCCGTGGGTACGCTGTTCTTTGCCCATCACGAGGTTGTGCTCCCTTTGCCTTCCTCTAAGCCGATAGCGGACCTGTTTGGTGGCTGGGGAGGGTCGGGGGAATCCGATCTCGCTGTGGTTCCTTCTGTCCTACACCTGCGCTTCGATGGAGCGGATCCCGCTGCACGAGTCGTGGGTGCAGAGCAACTGACCGGCAGGGTCAACTACTTCATCGGTAACGACCCGGCAAACTGGCGCACCCACGTCCCAACGTATGGCAGCATCATTTGCGAGCAGCTCTACGCGGGGATAGACCTGTACTATACTGGCAGCGAGGGCATCCTGAAAGGGGCCTTCGTCGTTGCTCCTGGCGCGAGTCCCGGCGACATTCTCTGGCGCTACGATGGGGCATCCAGGGTGGAGTTGAGCGAAGGCGAGCTGCTCATTCACGTGGATGATGCCGGCGATGCTGCCCCGCTTGTCGAACGCGAACCGATTGCCTGGCAAGTGATGGCCGGTCAGCGCAGGGCCGTGAGTGTTCGCTACGTCGTCCATGGCGATGACAGCATCGGCTTTGTCCTGGGGAAATACGACACAGCCTACCCCTTACTGATAGACCCAACCCTGGATTACGGCACGTACCTCGGCGGCAGGGATAAGGAGATCAGTGCGGGTGTCGCCGTGGATGCCAACAACCAGGTCTATGTCACCGGAATCACAGAATCTTCTGACTTCCCTTCCTCGGATTCCGGCTGTATTGCCGGCGACTTTGATATTTTCGTAACCAAGCTGGACCCTTCGCAGAACGGTGCTGATCAACTGATCTACACGACCTACATCGGTGGGCAGGCCCTGGATTTCTCCGCTGGTATCGGGGTTGATTCCAGCGGGAACGTCTATGTGGCGGGCGGCACGGATTCCAATGACTTTCCGACAACAGCCAACGCCTTCCAACCCGATTTCAACGCAGGTGGCCGCGATGGCATCGTGGTGCAGTTGGATGCGGCCGGCGCCGTCCATTACGCCAGTTACCTGGGTGGGATGGGTTATGATGAGTTCGCGCAGTTGGCCGTCGGGGACAACGGACTTCTGTATGCAGTGGGCTTGTCTTCCTCATCAGATTTCCCAACAACTGGAAATGCCTATCAGGGCGGCATTGGCGGGCCATGGTTGGTGGATGCGGTTGTGGCTGTGGTGGATCCTTCGGAATCCGGCGCTGCCTCCCTGGTCTATGCTACCTACTACGGGGGCTCTGATGGGGACGAGGGTTACGCGATAGACGTATCATCAGATGGCAACATCTATTTCGCGGGCCATACCCGATCAGGTGATTTACCGCTAAAGAACCCCATCCAGGCGCTTAACAACGGCGGGGAGGGGTTCGGGGATGCCTACGTCGTCAGGCTGGACCCATCGCTATCGGGCAGCGATCAGCTCCTCTTCGCCACCTATCTTGGAGGCGCCAGCGACGATGCCAGTGGCGGAGTGGCTGTGGATGCCTCCGGAAACATATACTGGGTTGGTGCCACGGCGTCGGCGGACTTCCCTACCACCGACGCCAGTCCGCCTTATGGCGGCGGAGAGTGGGACGCCTTTGTGGTGAAGCTGGATCCCGTGACCCCCAACCTGGTTCATAGTAGATTCCTGGGAGGCAGTGGCAGCGATGGCATCCGGAGTGTGGTTCTGGATGCCTATGGCAATGCTTACGTGGCGGGGGCCACGGGGTCGGAGGATTTTCCAACGGTAAACCCCATCCAGGATACTTTCAAAGGGGGGATGGATCCAGACTGGAGTTGGCTTGGCCCTGGGGATGCATTTGTGGCAGCGTTTGATACTGCGGGCACAATGGTTTTCAGCACCTACCTCGGTGGCACCCTCCCTGATGTTGCCCTGGGTATCGCCCTGGATGGGGAGGGCAACGTCGTGGTGGCGGGCGGGACAAAATCGTACAATCTGGTTACGGCCAATCCCTTCCAGGGTGCCAAGGCAGGGTGGTACGATGTCTTCATTACGAGCATGGGTGGGGTTGCTCCTCCTACCCCTACGCTGACTATCACGCCGACGCCCACCAGCACGCCCACGGACACTCCCACCCCCACGGTCACGAACACACCCACGACGACGCACACCCCCACGGTTACGCCAACCGACACGCCGACACCGACGCCCACATCTACCGCAACGGCGACGCCTACACTGTCGCCCACACCGACGGCAACGGTGATGGTGAATGTGTACCTGCCGCTTGTCCTGAAATCGTGGTAGCCACCTGTATCGAAGGTCGGCGGGCCGGATGTCACTTTCTGGCCCGCCAATCTTCGCCTTTTCAAAAGAGCGTGGCCAAGATCTGTAGTAGCGACTTCAGTCGCTTGGAACGACTAAAGTCGTCACTACCACAAGTTTTGGCCGCCCCCTTTTCAAAATATAACAACGAGCAGTTGACACAGGATGAAAAACAGTGTAGAATAGCTACCACAGTCGGGGACAGTGCAGAAACAAGTCTTGAAAGAGGCGATGCTATGTCTGGCCGTCTATTCTCAGTCGTTATTCTTAGCACGCTCTTGATTACGGCCCTACTTGCAGCCTGTTCACCTCTGGCACGTGGTACCGACGGGCAAGCAGGCACATCTACCAGCAGGCGATCAATGGCATTTGTACCCAACGCTGGTCAGATGGATCCGGCGGTGTTATTCAGTACCCTGGGTTCAGCCAGCACGCTCTTCTTCACACGTCACGAGGTTGTGTTCCCTTTGCCTCCCTCGCGTGCTGTGCCTGCAGAACCTACCAGCCTGTGCTTGCGCTTTGAGGGGGCAAGTCCCGATACCCAGGCAGTTGGGGAGGAGCAACTTCGGGGAATCGTCAATGCCTTCATCGGGCGCGATCCGGCAGGCTGGTATGTCAACATCCCCACATACAGAAGTATCATCTATGAGCAGCTCTATCGCGGTATAGACTTGCTTTATGACGGCAGCGAGGGTGTTCTGAAAGGAACCTACGTTGTCGCCCCTGGCGCGAACCCTGGTGAGATTCGTTGGCGTTACGAGGGGGCGTCCAGCGTGGAGCTGAGCGAGGGTGAGCTGTTGATCAGCGTGACCGGGACTGATGAACCCGCCACGGTGGCACACCGCCTCGTCGAACGCAAGCCGGTTGCCTGGCAGATGGTGACCGGCCAGCGCAAGTTTGTCAGTGTTCGCTACGTCATCCATGGCGACGGCAATATCGGCTTCGCCTTGGGGGAATACGATGCGACTCAGCCCTTGATGATAGACCCAACCCTGGAATACAGCACGTATGTTGGCGGAAGCAGGGAGGAAAGCAGTTGGGGTATCGCTGTGGATTCCAGGAACAAGGTCATCGTCGCAGGATCAACAGACTCTCTTGACTTCCCCTCATCGGGTCCTGGTGGCCTTGCGGGTGGCCGTGATATTTTCGTAACCAAACTGGATCCTTTACAAGTGGGCGCCGACCAACTGATCTACGCGACCTACATTGGTGGGAATAGCGATGATCATGCCTACGGGATCAAGGTCGATTCCAACGGGAACACCTACGTAGCAGGCTATTCAGAGTCAGACAACTTTCCGACAACAGCCAACGCCTTCGATCAGACCTACGGCGGCAACAGAGATGCCGTAGTGGTTCAGCTAGATGCCACGGGTGCTGTCAACTACGCCAGCTACTTGGGTGGGGGATATTACGACGAGGCTCACCAGGTGGTTATTGGGGACAATACCCCTATGTATGTCGTGGGCTTCACCAACTCAGAAGGTCTGGCACCCTTCCCTACCACGGCAGATGCCTTTCAGACCAATCATGCTGGCGCAGGTGATGCCTTTGTGACGGTGGTTGATCCTTCAGAATCTGGCCCCTTATCCCTCGTGTACTCGACCTACTACGGGGGAGCAGGCTGGGATGCGGGATGGGCCCTGGACGTATCAGATGGCATCGTTTATTTCGCAGGTCATACCAGCTCAGATCCTCTGCCATTAAAAAATGCCATTCAACCGAATTACGGGGGCGCTGCACTCCTCGGCTATGGGGATGCCTACGTTGCCAAGCTCGATCCATCACAACCTGGCGCCGATCAACTCCTCTTCGCCACCTACCTCGGAGGCGCTAGTGACGAGATCTGCGCCGGGATTGCGGCGGATACCTCTGGGGATGTGTACGCAGTGGGAGTTACAGGATCAGTGGATTTCCCCACCACGAACGTGAGCCCACCCTATGGTGGGGGATTGTGCGACGCTTTTGTGACGAAAATACGCACCGATGGCTCCGGCCTGGCCTATAGTAGATTCGTTGGCGGCAGTGGCAGCGATGGTAGCATGGCGGTCGTTCTGGACCCTTCTGGCAATGCTTACGTGGCGGGGGGCACTGGCTCGGACGACTTTCCAACTGTCAACCCCATCCAGGCTGACTTCAGGGGCGGGGTAGCTCCAGATCCACCGTACAGTCTGCTGGGCCCCGGTGATGCAGTCGTGGCGGAATTTGACGCTGCGGGCGCGATGACTTTCGGCACCTACTTCGGCGGCACGGGAGCTGAGGCTGCCACCGGGATTGCCCTGGGTGCGCCTGGGAGCGTATACGTGATGGGAGGGACAGCATCGAGCGACCTTGATACTGTAAATCCCTTCCAGGATGCCAACGCGGGAAGCTTCGATGCCTTCATTGCGAGAATTCGTGTCTTACCTCCCTTACCTATCGGTGGGGTCGTCGTGCCGGTCGACAAGCCGAAGCTTTTGGCCCCGTGGGTGGGGCTGGCGGCGCTGGTTTCCCTCGCGGGCTTAACGGTCGCGCTGCTCAGGAGGTGCAAGGTCTATGTGAAATCGGGGCGCAAAGTGCAAGGCGGATAACCGCCACAAATCGGGAACGGTGCAAGAACTAGTTCGTTAGTCAAGGAGGGAGTGCTATGTCTAACCGTCCGCTTCTCATTGTTTTTCTAAGCATACTTTTGGTTATGGCCCTGCTTGTCGCTTGCTCACCTCTGGGGAAGTTGCCCGACTTTGCTCTGGAGCCTGGCATAGACGAGCAAGTATTCGTGCCCAACGCTGAGCGGATGGATCCTGCGATGCTATTCAGTACCCTGGGTTCAGCCAGCACGCTCTTCTTCACACGTCACGAGGTTGTGTTCCCTTATTTCATCGGGCAAGATCTGGTGGGAGAACACGACACAACCTACCCCTTGCTGATAAACCCAGCCTTGGATTACAGCACGTACGTTGGCGGAACCGGGGAGGACATGGGCTCCGATATCGCGGTGGATGCGAACAATAACGTCTATATCACAGGATTAACGACCTCCCCGCATGTGACCGATTTCGGGCCCGGCGGCGATTACGACATTTTTGTAATCAAGCTAGACCCTTCGCAAACAGGCGCCAACCAACTGGTCTACGAGACCTACATTGGTGGGACCGGAAGAGATCGTGGCTACGGGATCGCGGTGGATTCCAGCGGGAACGCCTATGTAGCGGGCTACACAGACTCAACCGACTTTCCGGTAACAGCCAACGCATACCAGAGCGCCAGCGGTGTTCCCAGGGATGCCGTAGTGATCCAGTTAGATGCCACGGGTGCTGTCAACTACGCCAGCTACCTGGGTGGGAATGGGAGTGACGAGGCTCACCAGGTGGTTGTTGGGGACAATACTCCTACGTATGTCACGGGCTACACCGACTCAACCAACTTCCCCACCAAAAACGCCTTTCAGACCAATCATGCTGGCGGAGGTGATGCCTTTGTGACGGTGGTGGATCCTTCGGAATCCGGCGATGCCTCGCTCGTATACTCAACCTACTACGGAGGGTCAGGATGGGATGCGGGATGGGGCGTAGATGTGTCAGATGGCATCATCTATTTCGGAGGCCATGCCACTTCAGATCCTCTACCACTAAAGAATGCCATTCAACAGAATTATGGAGGCTCTGATGGCAGCCTCCTCGGCTTGGGGGATGCCTATGTTGCCAAGCTCGATCCATCTCAATCTGGCGCCGATCAGCTCCTCTTCGCCTCCTACCTGGGAGGCGCTGGCGACGATATCTGCGTCGGGATTGCGGCGGATGCCTCTGGGGATGTGTGTGCAGCAGGTACTACAACATCAGGAGACTTCCCCACGACGAGTGTGAGCCCACCCTATGATGGGGGTGGGGGATTCGGTGGTGACGCTTTTCTGGCGAGAATACACACCAATGACTCCAGCCTGGCCTATAGTAGATTCGTTGGCGGCAGTGGCGGCGATGCTGGCATGGCGGTCGCTTTGGATCCTTCTGGCAATGCTTACGTGGCGGGGACCACAAGCTCGAACGACTTTCCAACTGTCAACCCCATCCAGGCTGACTTCGGGGGCGGAGGAGGACAGACGCCCAGTGATGCATTTGTGGCGGAATTTGACACTGGGGGCGCGATGACTTTCGGCACTTACCTTGGTGGCAGCACGGGACCTGAAGTTGCCGCTGGGATTGCCCTGGGTCCATCTGAGGGCGTATACGTGACGGGGGTGACAGAATCAACCGATCTTGATATGGTAAACCCTTATCAGGGTGCCTATGCGGGGGGGGAATCCGATGCCTTCGTGGCGAGGATTTCGAATCAGTTCACCCTCACCGTGAACAAGGATGGGAGCGGTGAGGGGATAGTGACCAGCGTCCCCGTCGGGATCCATTGCGGTGTGGACTGCACAGGCCCCTACACCAAAGACATGGTCGTCACCCTGACAGCCTACCCCGGTGTCAAATCCTACCTCGTCGGTTGGAGTGGGGATTGCGATGCCAACGGTCAAGTCGTCATGGACGGCGACAAAACTTGCACCGCTACCTTTGGGTATCCCATCGGTGGGGTCGTCGTGCCGGTGAACAGGTTGGGGCTGCTTGCGCCGTGGATGGGATTGGCAGCGGTGGCTTCCCTTGCGGGCTTGACGGTCGCGCTGGTCAGGAGACGCAGGGTCTAGAGGAGAATCCAATCCCACCACGATCAAGATTCTCGTATACTTGCTCATCATCATGTGTTAAAACAATCGACAGAGCGAACAGCCAGCTTTCACACACAAAGAAGAAACAGCGTTACACGGTCGAGTTTGTGTAACGCTGTTTCTTTCTGAGAACACCTCTTCTTCCTCTGCCTCGCTTTGCTTGGCACCCCCTTCCTCTCCTAGATTGAGAGAGGAAGGGGGGTGGGGGGATGGTGAGGGCTTTGATGCTCAATCCCACCAGATGCCCGGTATCTCGTGCCCACAGAAGCGGCATTTTCCCTGTTCAATGTCCATCGAGAGCACGCTGAAATGCACGCGATGGATGATGCACTGCCCACACTGGGTGTCTTGGAGACCTGCCTCTTCATGGCCCTGGTGGAATCATCTAGCCTCGTCCTCGTAGCGACCATGCGCACCCTGCAACGGCACCGATGCTCTGATCTCCGCCCCCCGCCCCGGCTGCGAAATAACCTGGAGTCTCCCGCCCACCATCTCCATCCTCTCGTTCATGCCCATCAAGCCGAAGCAGCCTTGTCGAGCAAACTGGCCCAAGCGTCGAGGGACGACGAAGCCGCAACCGTTGTCTCTGATTGAGAGCATCACTGCATCTGGGGAAAGGGCCAGCTTCACCTCCACTCGCTTCCCCCCAGCATGCTTTTCCACATTGGTCAAGGCCTCCTGGTAGACACGGAAGAGGTTAATAGCCACCTCATCAGGAAGCTGCTTCTTATCGTCCATCAAGTCCAACTCGACGATGAGGGGTACTTGGGTGGTGAAATCCTCCGTGTGGGAGCGGATGGCCGAGGCGAGCCCGAAGACGTCCAAAGTCGGTGGACGAAGCTCCTGGCAGATTCGGCGAAGCTCCTTCAAAAGGTGAAGCATCTCTTGCTGAAGCTTCTGAAGCTCCTCCAACAGTGATCCCGTGGCTTCCCTTTGACACTTCTTCACAGCGTAGATGGTCTCGATAAGTTTCTGCACGGGGATGTCGTGGATCTCCCTCGCCAGTCTCTTTCTCTCTTCCTCCCTCCCCATCGTCAGGCGCTGGTGGGCCTCCTCGAGCTCCATCTTGACGGCGGTGATCTCATCCAGTTTGCGGCGCAACTCCTCCACCAGCAGCACGTTCTCCGCTGCCAGGCCCGCCTGCTGGGCCAACGTCCCCAGGATTCTGCGGTCTTCGGCATCGAAGAGGTCTTCGGTTGACTTCGCTCCAAGAAGGAGCAAGCCTCGCAGATCGCCTTTGAAAACAAGAGGCAGCCACAGTTGGACCTCATCACAATCCAGCAGGTCCCTTTCTTCAGCGGAGAGTTCGCTACCCGCCAGCGCTCGATGCAATTGGAGGAGTTCAGCGGGTCCGGTCATTTCGCGCAGGGCTCGGGCCAGGGCCCCGTTGTTCTTCACCGGTGTCGCGGTTATTTGGTCATCGAAGCCGACGCTCCCTCGCACAATAAGGTCGCCCTCCTCATCGGGAAGGAGCAAGGCGGCGCCTTTAAGCCGCATCGTGGCGCTCACCCGGCCTACCAGGAGTTCGACGAGTTGAGACGTATCGAGCGCCTGGCTCAAGGATCGGCTGACCTGGCCGATGACCGAGCGGTAGTCGTACCACCCTCCGTAGAAAGCCCGATCCACGAGGGCCTGAATCCTCTCCTTGAGTGGGGCGAAGAGGGCAGCCATGATGAGGGTGACGAGGGCGCCCAGGAGCGGACGGCCGATTTCGGCGGATGGCAGCAGATAATCCAGCACCATCACCGAGGCCATATAGAGGCCGGCCCAGATGACGCCGATTACGAAGTAGACCACGCCACGGTTGAGGACGAGGTCGATCTGCATCAATTTGTATCTGGAGATGGCATAGGCGTAGGAGAGGGGGATGAGGATGAGGAAGGGGAAAGAAAGCTCATAGGGAAGGATGGGGGTGTCCAATAGGATCCCTGGGAGGATGGAGAAAAAGATCAAGGGGGAGAAAGCAAAAGCCGTCCCCAGGGCGACGAGTCTGATGCGGCGTCTCTCCAGTGGGGCGGTGATATAAGTGTGAACGAGGGAAACCAGCGCCACGAGGATGGAGAAAGCGAAGTAGAGCCGTATGAAGCTGTACAAGAGGGGGTGCCAGGGGCTTGCACCAAGGAGAGGCTCGAGCAAGACGAAAGGCAAGCTGAGCGCCAGGCCGAGGCCGTAAAGAAGCCCGAGGATGATACGCCTGCGGGGGAAGGCTTTGAACTTGGGGAAGACGAGATGGAGATGGATGGTGAGGGGAGAGAGGATGCAGAAGGAGAGGTTGAAAAGGCGGGAGGCCCAATCTACGAGGAATGTGGAAACTTCCCCCGCTGCCAGCACCATAACCCCTAGTTGGCTGAAGAGGAAGAACAGGCGCACCTCATTGGAGGCAGGTTTCAAGGCGAACAGGATAGTGCTGAAGAGCCAGAAGCCAAAGCCGACGATTACGGGCTGCAAGCGAAGGGCCAGGG
>CAZQDO010000155.1:10684-11835 GCA_964592085.1 uncultured Anaerolineae bacterium
CGGTAAAGAGGACGCTATCTCCCGCCTGCTTATTCTCGTAGAGAGGATGCACTTCCTGGATGGGTGTGCCATCCAGTTCGAGGACGATATCTCCTACGTGAAGACCTGCCTCTGCAGCGGGGGCATGAACCCCACCTACCTCATAAGTGGTCGTGGAGCATTGGAGACCATCGTAGGGTTGAGCCCAGGCGTATCTAAAAGCCACTGCCAACAGGAGGAGGGCGATCAAAGGGAGATAGAAGGGAGCCCAGTAAAGCCAAAGCTTTATCCTGGATTGCACCCGTGGTGGAAGAGATTCCGGCCGCATCATCCGATACCCTGAAGTGCCCATTAAGCAGGACCATAAGCTGGAAGTAGGCCGGCGAGGGCCTTCCTGTGGAGCACAAAGCCGCTTCCGCCCTCTGACGACGGATTTGGGCTTCTACCAGCAGATAATGAGGGGCTCCAAGCTCAGTGATGAGTCCTCGTGCCTCTTCTTCAGCTTCTCGCTCGTTAGTGGCTTTGACCAGGAGTTGTTCCAGGCGGGCTCTTACGCCTGGGAGGGCAACGGTGAGGGCATAGATGATCGGCAGAGTTCTCTTGCCTGTCGCCAGGTCGCTTCGGCCCTTGGAGTTCCAAACGCCTTCGAAGTCGTCGCATATCTGGATGAGCACACCCAGATTATACCCGAATTCTGAATAGGGGGCAACTTCGTCTGTTCCCAGGAGTGCTCCGGCCCGGCAGGCTAGAGAGAAGAATTCGCCTGATTTGGCTCCCGCTATCGAGAAGTAGCGCTCCAGGGAGAGACCGCTTGCCTCTGTGAGATCGGCGTGTTGTCCGGCGCACATTCGGAGAACGGTGCGGTTGAAATCCTCAATGAGAAAAAGGGTGAGTTCTCTGCTGGTTCCCATCCGGGGAAGGCGGGCGAGGGCAAGTTGGGAGATGAATATCAGCCCTGTGGCGGCGTTGATGGCTTCAGGTACGCCGATACCATGCCAGGGACCCTGAAGAGCATCTTCGTCCTCGACGTCATCCAAAACCTTGGCGGCCAGATAAAGCAAAACCCAGGCCGCAGCTACCGCCGTTGCCTGGTGTTCATCCCCGCCCGCAGCCTGGCAGCATAGAACACGCAGGAGGAAAGAAGGAGTACATCTCTCCCCGTCCAACGGGAA
>CAZQDO010000156.1:0-4551 GCA_964592085.1 uncultured Anaerolineae bacterium
AGCCAAACTCAACCCAGTGAGGAGGAGAATCCCATGTTTGTCTGGAAGAACTCTATGCTGCGTACTATCGTTGCCCTCTGCTTGACCGTGACCCTGCTGATCGCGGCCACCGGCGTGGCTGCGGCCCAGCCCTCCCACCCAGGACGCGGCAACCTTCCTGACCACCTGGCTGATGAGCTAATCACCTACGTGAACTCAGTCCCTTCATCCCCCCCAGAGCCTGCCCTGAGCGAGGTCGAAGGGTTGGGGGGGACAGAGGGGGGGCTGATCGCAGTCAGCCTCAGGCTGCCCACCATTCCCCGCTACCCTGAGGGCGCTCCCATCATCGTCCACACCTCGACCTTTTTCACGCCGGGCCAGGGCTTTAGCGGTGTGGGGGCCACCAGAATCGGGGCCATCGAGGTGAGCTACCTGTGGCCGGGAACGACGGATTCGCGCACCGGCGTCTCCAGCGAGGGGGTATACGACTACGGCGGGCCGGACAGCATCGCCGCCTTTCGAGACGTGCTCCGTTTTGTGTCCGGCCAGGTACCCGACTACCAGGGGCACTACATCGCTGAGTTGCTCAATGTCACCCCACTGACGGACAACGTTGGCCTCTATGCCTTCTCTCATCCTGGCATCGCAGCCACCAACGTCATGGCCCACTACGGCGACGACTTGCCAAATGTCAAGTACCTGGTGGGCGGAGAGAACCCGACCACGGATACGCTCTCGTGCGTCGAGATCGGGCACTGGGGGGAGCAGGGCGAGCCTATCTACAATCCGTACTACAACTACCCAGATGATTACTCACCCTTCGGCCTGGACGTTGATTACTCCACGGTAGGTTGGATCCAGAACGCTGAGTACCCCGATGGGCGTCCCTACTTCGACGTGCCCGATGGCGAGGACTACGTTCTAGGCAGCCGGGTTCCACAGATGTGGGGCAAGCGGTACTACTCCATGGCCCTCACCCAGGCACTGCTGGACAATGGCGCGCTGACGCTCGAAGCTTGGCCTGAAGATCTGGCGACGCCAGCGGAAACACAGGTGGCCTGGCCCTACCGCATGACGGTCGCCACTTACCCCCTGCTGGCCAGTTCTGCCCCGCAGCTCAAGGTGATGCTCACCTTCGCCGAGGATGACCACGTGCACCCCGCACTGGACAAGCCCCACATTCATACGGCCTACGACGGCTTTCACGATGGGGCAGGTCTCTGGGTTCGCTTGAACCCCGATGTGAGCTACGTCCAGCAGGTCAAGCCCGATTACGGCAGCAGCGGGCTGTGCTGCTTAGCGGCGTTCCCCGACAACGACGCCAACACCCAGCCCGCAGACTGGCTCAGTGTTGCGTCGTGGGCGCACCCGATGATTGGGGGCGGCACTCGAAACGACGTTGGGCTGGCGGCCGTGGCGGAGATGGCCGACCGCGTGCGAGCCAGCAACTGGGACGCCAACCTCGACGAGGTGTTGGTGGAGTACCCTCCCCCGCAGCCGACGCAGCGCCGTGTGTACCTTCCCCTGCTGACGAAGGACTGGTTCGGCGAGCCAACCGTGATCACCGACGTAACCTTTGCCGTCGTCGAAGGCGAGTCGCTGGCGTTGGACGCCTACCTGCCAGCGGCCCCTGGCCCACATCCCGCCGTCATCCTCATCCATGGTGGCTACTGGCAGACGGGCGACAAGGAGAGCCATTCCCGGCTGGGGGAGTGGATGGCCGAGCACGGCTACGCCGCGTTCGCCATCAACTACCGCCTGGCTCCTGAGTTCCCCTTTCCCGCAGCAGTGGCCGACGTGCAGTGCGCCATCGCCTGGGTGCGGGAGCACGGGGACGAATACGACGTGGACCCTGATCGCCTCGCCTTGATGGGCACCTCTGCCGGGGGGCACCTGGCAGCGCTGGCGGGTCTGGCGGCTGTCCCTGCCTCCCCCGCAGCATCCTGGCAGCCTTCCTGCGGCGACCCGACGGCCAACGTCGAGGTGCAGGCCGTCATCTCCTGCTTTGGGCCTGTGGACCTGGCTTTCCATGCGCAGGAGAGCGAGCCGGCTGAGGGTATTGTGACGGTCTTCCTGGGCGGCCAGACCTGCCAGGATGCGCCCCAGCTCTGCGCCGCCGCCTCGCCGATGAGCTATGTGACAGCGGACGCGCCGCCCATGTTCCTCGTCCATGGCACCGACGACGACGCCGTGAGCTGCGAGAACTCCGCGCGGCTGTACGAGGCCCTCAATGGCGTCGGAGCCGATGTCACTTATCTGCCCGTCGAGGGGGCACAGCACGGTTTCATCGTCGGCATCAGAACCCCTGAGGCGCAGGCCGCTATGGAGGCCGTAGGGGATTTCCTGGCGGCGAATCTGTAGCCGTCGGGTAACTGCTCAGCCCGTGTCATCGCGAGGAGCGTTTTTTGCGACGAAGCGATCCCCAATTCGCTGCCGGGAGATTGCTTCGGCAAAAAGACGCCTCGCAATGACAACCTGAGTAGCTACGCCGTCGGCTCTTGGTGGAGGGAAAATGAGAGTCAGAACAGCTTTGTTCTCTGTTATCGTTTCGGCTATCATGTTCTCGATCTTCGTGTTTGCGCTATCCACCCACGAGTATGGCCACAGTGTGGGAGTCCCCAACTTGTTGGGGTTTGTCGCACTGCACCCCCAACAAGTTGGAGACTCCGGCTCGTTGTCCACGCCAACTTCCACAGACCCGGATCTCTCCCTCTCCACTGAGGATGGTCTGAGCCTAGTCCTCTCTCCCGACGGCCAGGTGACCAGCGTGATGGTAGGCGGGGAGGAGTTGGTGGGCGAGCCAGCCCCGGCAATCTGGGTGCGCGATATGAGCCAGGCTGCCGAGCCGGGCGTCCCCAACCTGCTGGCCAATCCCGGCTTCGAGGAGGGGGAAGGCGGCTGGGCTCCCCTGGGCATCACCCGCGACGTTACCATCACCCTCACTTCGGAGGTGACGCACGGCGGGGATTGGGCGCTGGAGTTCGCTGGCCTGGTGGACGCCATCGGCTACGGAGGGTGGGAATCGGATCCTACTCCAGTGACCGGCGGCCTGCGCTACCGGGTCTCCGGCTGGTTCCGCGTCCGCGAGGGCTTCTTGACCCGTCCATCTGGCTCCGCCATCCTCTGGCAGCGCGGCATCTACGAGGACGGCGTTCGCCCCAATGGCCTTTACCTGCAATGGCTGGACGCCCAGGAGCGCGATTTGGGGCAGCCCTTCCTGGCAGCTTTCCTTCACTGGAACGCCCACGACTGGAAGAAGGTAACCCGTGAGGTCGCCGCCCCATCCGGTGCCAGTTACGTCAGAGTGGCCGTTTTGGCCAGTTTGGAGGGCCAAACGCTTTGGGTTGACGACTTGTCCCTCATCCAGAGTCCTGAGGTCGAGGTCGGCGCCAGCGGCACGGTGGTGGCAGAGGCAGAGCACCGCCTGACCCAGACCGCTGCCCTTGCCAACGACCTGGTCATCACCACCACCTACACCGCCCATCCTGACCACCTGACCATCTCCGGCGCCGTCCAGGATACATCAGGCCAGCCCCGGGCGCTGGAGGTGTCCTTCGCTCTGCCCGTTGACCTGAGCGGCTGGACCTGGTGGGACGACGTTCGCACCGCGCGCCTCATCAGCGACACGGTCGTTTACCAAAACGTGGTCAGCGCGGATTTCAGTGCCTGGCTGCCCATGAGCCTCTATCCCTACGCCGCCGTCACTGCCCTCTCCTCCTCCCCCCCGACCCCCCTCCCCCTCTCCCAAAGTCGGGAGAGGGGGGTGGCCTTCAGGCCGGGGGGTGGAGGAGAGGGCCTATCCCTGGCCCTGCCCATGGACCAACCCCGCGTCGCCGAGCTGGCTTACGACGGCTCTCCGCCAGGCACAGGCCGCTATCTGGCCCGCTTCCATTTGGGCATAGACCCGGCTGCCTCCAAGCTGGGCGGCCAGGCCAGCTTTACCGTTGAGCTGTACTGCTTTGATCCCGGCTGGGGCTTCCGGGCGGCGATGGAGAAATACGCCCGGCTGCATCCCGAATGGGTGGACACGCCACGCGACCTCTACCAGTACGTCGGCTTCGACCAGGGCTCCTTCCTTGGCCCCTGGGCAGCCCAGGAAGTCAAAGAGCACGACCAGGCAGGCATCTTCTCCGGCCAGTCCACGTCCACTGAGATCAACCTACGCGTGCGTCCCGGCACTGAGCCCCGCCCTACGTACACCGAAACCCTGGCCGCAGTCCAGGCCCTCATCGAAGACCCCGATCCCATGATAAGCTCCTGGGGCGCGGCCATCACCGACAGTGTCTCCCTCGATACCAACGACGACTGGCTGATCAAGTTCATAGACGTGCCCTCCTGGGACCCCGACAACTGGCGGGCCCTCTGGGCCGCCGACTTCGACCCCGACATACCGGACGGCATGGCCCAGTGGACCGTCGAGTACCAGGTGGACGGAGGCTTCACCGCCACCGAGGAGATCGGCGCGCACCTGGACGGGGTTCAAATTGACAACTTCGGCTCGACCCCGGCCATTGACCGCGATCCCGCTCACCTGGCCCTGGCCGACATCCCGCTGACCTACAGTGCCAACTC
>CAZQDO010000156.1:4561-6079 GCA_964592085.1 uncultured Anaerolineae bacterium
TATCAGCCTGGCCTGCACACCATGAGTGGGATCTACGAATACCTGGCCTACCTTCGCGACCACCTCGACACCCACTGGGGGAGTGACCGAGCGCTGAGCGTCAATTTCTGGGGGCTGGGGACGGTCAACTACCTGGCGCACTGGATAGACGCTTTTGGGAGCGAGGGCTCTAGCCACAAAGAGGGAGGCAACTTCGACTTCTGGACCCTGGACTATCGCCGGGCCATCGCCTACCACAAACCCCGCCTCTTCGCCAACCAGCAGCCCGACCTCACCCTCGAGCAGGTGCAGGAGTACGCCGACCGTGCCCTCTTATACGGCATGATGCCCGTGACCGGCCCCCACACTGCCGGCTGGCTCCCAGAGGCCTCCCAGATTCTCACCAATACTCAGCAAGTGCTGTTCCAGTTCTGGTCTGCCGGCTGGGAGCCGGTGACGCACGCTTGGACGGGTAACGAAGCAATATGGCTCGAACGGTTTGGTAGGTCTGAGTTCCAGGAAACTCAGGGGAACTTGGGGGAACTCAGAGGAACTCAGGATGGTCTTCACTTTACCGCCCACAATACCCTCACCGATACCGTCACCTGCACTTTGACCATTGACGCTGGAGCACTGGGGATCGAGAGCCCTGCGGCGTTGACTGTGACGGAACTCGTCTCTGGCGAAGAGGTGGGCTTCGAGGTCGAGGAGGGACGGGTGCTTATCCCTGTCAGCATTGAAGGCTTGAGCACACGAGTCTTCCACCTGAGCGGTGTGGAGCGTTGGATTTACTTGCCGTTAGTAGTGAAAGAAGTTCCCGGGAGTGAATGAGTCAACGAGGCAATGGCGTCTTCAGATGCTCGTAAGACCCGTCCCCGGGTCGTCTTCGGGGAGTCCCGCTACAATGACAGGGTGAGCTTGACCCGCCAAGTCGCCCGGGGACGGGCTTTGGAGCATCGCTTCCGAAGGAATTGAGAAGGAGGACAACTCCATGTTTACCCTACACACACTATCGAAAAGGTCTTTGCTTTGGCCCGTCGTGGCCCTATCTGTGCTGGTCTCCTTGCTGGCATCTGGCCTGGTTGCGGCCCAGCCGCCTAACTCGAAGCCCCACGCCCCTCCCAGCGGCCTGGTTCCGATAGACATAGACCTGCCCTCCGATAGCACTGGCAGCCCTACCGGAACGCTGGCGGTGCGCGTCCACACGCCGATGCACGGCCACGCCCGCTATCCCGAAGGCGCGCCGGTGCTGGTCTGGGGGGCAGGGGGCTTCGAGGCGAAGGGGATCAACCACGAACTGCCCGACAGTGTGGACGACGTCATCATCGTCACCTTTGTCTACCCTGGCGGGGAGGATCTGTGGTCCGGACGGCAATCCGACGGCGTCTACGACTATCGCGGCCCCAACTGCATCGCCGCCCTGCGGGACGTCATCCTCTACGCCGCCGGTGAGTTGGCCGACAGTCAGGGGCGCACCATTGACGACATCGTGCCAGTGCCCGTGCTGCACGACAACATCGGCCTGGAGGGTGTCTCCAA
>CAZQDO010000156.1:6179-11763 GCA_964592085.1 uncultured Anaerolineae bacterium
ACGGCACCCTGAGACAGGTTTTCCACGACGGCAACGGCGATGGGGAGTACACGACCATCGAGGACCCGGTCACCCACCTCCAGACCCCCGACCTGAACCTGGACGGCGTTCTGGACATGAGCGAGGACTTCCCGCTGGACACCTATCCCTACTCCGATACAATGGAGGTTTACTCCCGGGCCGTGACCCATGCCCTGGCCGATAATCAGATTATGCCCTACCCCTGGCCAGAGGGGATCGCCATGCCCTCTGAGGCCGATGCCTACTGGGACATCCGGGAAGCGGTGCGGCTCTACGACGACGCTGTGGCCAATATCCCCGATCTGGAGGCGATGGTTCTGGCCGGCGTCCGCGACCACGTCCAGTCCTCCCCCACCAAGCCCCACATCCAACAAGCGTTTGAAGGGTGGAACGGCAACGGCGACTGGGTGCAAATCAACCCCAGCCCGGCTTACCTGATCGAAGCCGATCCCAGCCTGGCGGGCCGTGATGACCTACCCAATCGCGTCCCCAACACGCCGCCAAGCGATTGGGGGCGGGTGGAGTCCTACTGCGTCCCTGAGGACATTCCCAAAGCCACCTATCAACTGGCCGCCGTGTGGCAGATGGCCGACCGGGCCCAGGGGGTGTTCACGCCCACACCAGCGGGCGGGGAATTGATCACTTACGTAGATTCCGAAGGGGACGACATCGCCGTGCGAATCGAGGTGCCTGAGCAGCCCCGTTACCCGGAAGGGGCGCCAGTGGTCGTCGAGGTCTCGACCTGGTTCGTGCCTGGGAACGACTTTCACCGAGTCAACCAGACGACGCAGATTGGCGCTATCACCGTCTCCTACCTGTGGCCGGAGAGGGTGGATGTTGAATCTGGCGCTCGCAGCGAAGGGGTGTACGACTACGGTGGGCCTGATTCCCTGGAAGTGCTCCGCGACGTGATCCGCTTCGCGTCTGGCCTGATCCCCAACGTGGATGGATACACCATTGACGAGTTGGTGGCCGTCATGCCCCTCGCCGACAACGTGGGGCTGTTCGCCTCATCCCATGCCGGTGTGGTGGCCACCAACGTTTTAGCGCATCACGGATCGGAGCTGCCCACGGTCAAGTATCTGGTCGGGCGGGAGAATCCGACCCGAGACGAGATGTACCCCCTGGAGTTGGGCCATTTCGACGACCAGCGCAATCCCGTGTACAATCCTTTTTACGATGAAGACGACTACAGCCCCACCACCGTCACCGTGGATTACTCGACCATCGGCTGGTATCAGCCGGATCCCCAATCGCCGGGCCGACCCTACTTCGCGGCAGGCAACGGCCATCCCGAATACATCCTCGACGTAAAGGGTCCGACGATGTGGGGCAATCGCTACTACTCCCGCGCCATCACCCAGGCTTTGCTGGACAACGGCGCGCTGACGCTGGAGAACTGGCCTGAGGACCTGGCTACCCCCGCCGAAACCCAGGCCGCCTGGCCCTTCCGCGTCACCGTGCACAACTACCCGGCCTTCGTCACCCAGGCGCCAAATCTCAAGGTGATGCTGGTGTTCGCCCAGGATGATCACGTGCAGGCGGCAGAGACCAAGCCCCACATCCACCAGGCGTGGGATGGTTTCACCGACGCGGCGGGGTTGTCGTGGGTGCGCATGAACCCCGACCTGGCCTATGTCCAGGCCATCAATCCTAGCTACGAGAGCGACTTCCCGGACAATCCCGCCAATTCCGAACCCGCCGATTGGCACGACATCCGTCCCTGGGGCTTTCCTGATGGGTCGGGCGTCCGGGAGGACGTCTGGCTGGCGTCGGTGGCGGAGATGGCCGACCGGGTGAGAGAGGACAACTGGGACGACAACCTCGACGAAGTGTTGGTCCAGTATCCTCCGTCGCCGCCCACAGACCATCGCCTGTATCTGCCGGTCATCCTGAAACATTCACCTTAGTCATCAGGAGGCGGAGTGAGAATGAAGATCAAAACAGCTTTGTGTCCCTCTTCGTCGTCACTGACTTGCTGGCAGCGCTGACGGATCTGGGCGGCTACCTCTTCTCCGTCGGGTTCAGGCCAGCGGTCGCGTCTCTCTGGCTGGCCACACTTACCCTTTCAGTCAGCGCTATGCTGGCCAGACCATCGCTGTGACGGTGGATGGCTGGCAGCGTACCTGGGACTTGCGCTCCCCTGCACAACAGCCACCTGCCGATCCTCCCCCACCCTCTCCCCCCAAGCCCCTCCCTCGCCAGGTGAACCGAAGGGGCTGTATCAGCATCAACCGCTACCTCTACTACCTCGGCATCTCCTGGGCGGGGCAGACCGTCACCGTCCAACGAGAAGAACAGGCATGGTCCGTCAGCTTGCCCGATGGCTCAACCAAGACTCTGCCCTGCAAGCATCTCGTACCCCAGCCCCATCGCCAACCCACTCCACCAAAACCCAAGACGCCTCCCAGCACACAACCTGAACCTGTCGCCTTTCAGACCCGCCGGGTGACGAAGACGGGACAGATCGCTTTCCACCATCGCCTCTACGATGTCGGCATCGCCTACAAAGGAACAATGGTCCATGTTGCTCCTACTCCAGAAGGCCTCTCTGTCTACAACATGGATCATGCCTGGATCACGGCTTGCCCATGGAAACAGCTACACCCACCGGACAAACCTATCTGCCCACTACACAGGGCGTTGACAGAATGGTCGCTTTGTAGTACAATACGGATGTGGGAAGCAGAGGCTGAGCACGATGGAGGTGGCAAGCACAATGGAAGTATGGGATTTGGTTCTTGTCATAGTAGCGCTGGTCGCCATCACTGTCTTCTCAATCCAGGCGGGCCAGGTGGAACAGTCACTCTGGCGCAGGTGCCGCAAGCGTCCTGAGTGTCAGCGACTGCAGCAGCAGATTACTCTGGGAAAAGCACATTGCAGATAACGTCCTTTGCATTGTGACAGCAGCGTGATTGTCCAAGCCTCCTTCTCTGTCGGAGAATTGAAGGGGGATCATGTTTTGATGGCGCGGCCTCTTCTTTCCTCACACTTCCCCTTTCGGTATCCCCCTACCCGCCATTTGTGCCTTTTCAGTCTTCAGCCTGTCACCCTCCTGCCACATAGTTTTGCTATCATGGGAGCAAATCCATAGAGACAGGTTTTTGGAAAAACCTGGTCTCTGACCACTACAGGAGGTGTTCCCATGAAACGCAAAACGATATCCGCCCTCATGTTGGCCCTGACCCTGAGCGGGCTACTGGCCTCCACCGCCCTGGCCGACGGGATGATGATTCCCTTTCCGTCAGACGTGGGCTACCTGCAGGTGGACTACCACCGGGTGACAGTGACTATTGACGGTCCTCACGCCCAGACCCGCGTCGAACAGCGCTTCTCCAACCCCTACCCCGCGCCTGTTGAGACCCGCTACGTCTTCCCCTTGCCCCCCGGCGCAACCATTCGCGGCTTCACTGTGCAGCTCGACGGTGCGTCTCAGACGGTGCAGAACATGAGTCGCGCCGAAACAGAAGCCTACCTCCAGAAGGCCATCGCCGACCGGCAGGACCCGTCACTGCTCCAGTACCTGGGCTGGGAAACCTACGCCGTAGACCTGACCCTGCCGTCACTGGGGGGCACGACCATGATCCTGGAGTACGAAGAGCTGTTGTTGCCCCAGGGAGACCTCTACCGCTACTTCTACACCCTGGGCACCGAGCGCTACTCCCTGACCTCGCTGGGGGAGGTGTCAGTGAAAGTGGACGTGCAGGCCGACGACGGAGTGGCAACCGTCTATTCACCGGGCCATCAACTCGCCATGGAGCGGGTCAGTGCAGGGCGCGTGCGGGCCGCCTACCACGCCGAGAACGTGCTGCCCACCGAGCACTTCGAGTTGTACTACACCCTCACAGGACAGCCGTTCGGCGCTGGCTTGCTGACCCACGCCGATCCCCCCCTCACTCCCCCCCTGACAGGAGGGAGTGAGGGCCACTTCCTGCTCCTGCTCTCTCCCAGCTCCAGTGTGGCCGAGGCCGACGCCGCTCCCAAGGACATCGTCTTCGTCGTTGATCGCTCCGGCTCCATGGCCGGCGAGAAGATTGAGCAGGCTCGGCAAGCGTTGCACTTCATCCTGGACCAACTAGACGAAAGCGACCGCTTTGCCATCGTCAGCTTCGACGATCTCATCGAGACCCAGGCTGAAGCGCTCCAGCCGGTCACTGCCCAGACCATCCGCCGCGCTCAATCCTACGTCGCCGGTCTCTACGAGCGTGGCAATACCGACATCGAAGGCGCACTTCGGCGGGGGTTGGAGATGCTGAAGACTAGCGAGCTTCGTTCCGGAGCCACGCCCGTCGTCGTCTTCCTCACCGATGGCCTGCCCACCGCTGGCATCACCGACGAAGCGGCCATCGTGGATAGCGTGCGGCTGGAGAACGACGCGGTAGGGGCCAGCATCCACGTGTTCGGCGTGGGATACGACGTCAACACCCACCTGCTGGACCGTATCGCCGCCCAGAACCACGGGGCTGTTACCTACGTCCAGCCCGGCGAGAGCCTGGAGCGGGTGCTGACGACCTTCTACAGCCAGATCGCCCACCCGCTGCTGACAGATGTGGAGGTGGAGTTCGAGGGTCTAGCGGTCGAGGACATGTACCCCCGCCAACTGCCCGACCTGTTCGTCGGATCGAGCCTGACGCTGGTCGGACGCTACTCCACTGCCGACTCCACGGAGGCTGTGGTCCGGCTGCGAGGTCAGATGGCAGGAGAGGCATGGGAGCAGGTTTATAGCTTCGATCTGGCGGAGGCGGATGAGCATCCGTTCGTGGCCCGACTGTGGGCCACCCGCCGCGTCGGCGCGCTGCTCGACCAGGTGCGGGTGGAAGGGGAGACGGCGGCGCTGGTCGAGGAGACGGAAGCCCTGGGGCTACGGTACGGCATCGTGACGCCATATACCGTCGGCGTGGTGCAGGGGCAAGCCAGCGGAGCAGCTTCGGCGGCCAACATGCAGCTTTATGGGCAAGACCTGGATGGCGACGGCCGGCCAGACATCAACCAGGTGTCGGGCGCGGCGACCGTAGGGGCACGGGCGCAGAACCTGGCCTACCAGCAGGCGACCCAGGTTGGCCTGGCCGCCGGTGCTAACGTGGTGAACGTGGGAGACCAAAGCGCGGCCCAGGTGGGGCGCTACGCCTTCGACCTAAACCTGGTAGCCGACCTTGGCCTGGACTCGCTGCCGGTCGCCGACGAGGGTTGGCTGGAGGAGAACGTGGACCGCACCGTGCGCTTCGCCTCAGAGGAGTACTTCGAACTGGCGAAGGACGCAACGGTCAACCAGCTCTTGCAGGCCGGGCCGAACGTGGTGTTCGAGCACGAGGGGAAAGTGATCGCAGTGCAGGCCGATGCGCCGCCAACGCAGCAGACTCCGGCCCCGCAGGGCGTGGATCATCAGGAGACAGAGAAGCTCGGAGAGCACGACAGCTTCTTGCTTGACCTGGTGCATTGGTTAGGGCGGTTCTTGGTGGCAAGGCTTGTCAGGTGACCTAGTGCTGTTTCACAAAACAGACCTTGACCTTTCAGGTGGAGTCCGCCAGGGGCTCCGCTCCGCTCAAGCCCCTGGCTCAGTCTA
>CAZQDO010000157.1:0-11588 GCA_964592085.1 uncultured Anaerolineae bacterium
CAAAGGGCTGTTGGTCGTAGATCCGCTTGATGTACGGCGGAAACACCAGGTTGGAAACGTACCAACGGAAACCCCTTGGTAGCCGGGTACGGTGTATATGCCAGTTTGGGACATCGTTCCAGCATGGAGCCCGTCCCGGCAATATGAGATCAATACGAACTCCCTGCAACGCCAGGTGCTTCAATAGCTCTCGCTCGTAGACCTCGCCGCCGGAGGAGGATTCGGGCGCTATGCCCACGTGAGGAGAACAGATAGCCATAGGTGGCATTGATGCAGAGATCATTTCTGGGCACTCTGAATGCGAGAGGCTTCCCTCTCCGGCCACACAAGGAGGGTTTCCATCCCCTCAACCCTTAGAGTCGGCACTGAATCTTCAGAAGAATCAACCACCCGCACACCCTGTTCCAGACAGGTCAGATAGCACACCTCGGCCAGATCGTTGTTGCCTTCGATGCGCACCTTATCGTACCCGGCTTGCCGAATCTCCCCCAGGTATTGCGTGGCTGCCTGGCGGGTCTCCCGGTACAGGCGCATGGAAACCTGCATGAACGACGCCGTGAGCCGCGCCTTTTCGGCCACACCCTGGGGAGTGATCAGGTAGCGCAGCCGGCGACGCTGCATCTGACGCACTTTGATATACCCTTTGTTGATCAGACGCTTCAGATACCAGTTTACACTACCCACCGCCACGCCCAGTCGCGCGGCCAGGTCAGCCTGTGTGATGTCGGGGTCTCGTTCGATGTGTTCTAGTATCCGAAGATCCTGCTCTGTCTGTGAGTCCATCGTCATCCATTATAGTTCAGCTATTGAAATTCAACATCTGAATTATACCACATTTTCGACTTTCAGTGTATGAAAATAGCGTGAATTTTGCGTGAAATCTGTGCCATAGCCGTGATTAGAAAAAGCCCCAATACATGGGGCTTGAGCAGAGCCACCCATCGGACTTGAACCGATAACCTAACGCTTACGAAGCGCTTGCTCTGCCGCTTGAGCTAGGGTGGCGAACTAGCAGGTATCTTCAGAGACAGCTCCCTCTTTGATGCAAAGACATTATACTAGCATTGCCTCGAAATGGCAAATCTCCTCGCGGCTACAGGTGCGTTTCACTTTGGGGGCGAGACCGAGGGTCGGTCCAGCCTGTCATTGCGAGGAGCGCTTTTTGCGACGAAACAATCCCCAAATGCGCGGGGGGAGATTGCTTCGCTCCGCTCGCAATGATATTTGCCCCAGAATTGAAATGCTCCTGCGGCTACCGGCTACGGGCCTGTGCTTTGGCAGCAGCAAGAAAAGCGGAGAACAGAGGATGGGGACAGTTGGGCCGGGATTTGAACTCTGGATGGAATTGGGTGCTCACCATCCAGGGGTGGTCGGCTAACTCTACGACCTCCACCAGACGTCCGTCGGGCGAAAGGCCGCTAAACACTGCCCCGGCCCCTGTCAACAGGTCGCGGTAGTCATTGTTAAACTCGAAACGATGGCGGTGACGCTCGCCAACGATTTCCTGGCCGTAGGCAGCAGCAGCTCTGGTGCCAGGGATCAAATGGCAGGGATAGATCCCCAGGCGCATGGTGCCCCCCATGTCGGAGATACCCTGTTGCTCCGGCATCAGGTCAATGATGGGATACCTGGTGGCGTCGTCGAATTCGGTGGAATTGGGATCATCGCTACCCAGGACGTGCCGAGCCAACTCGATGACCATGACCTGTAGGCCCAGACAAAGGCCCAGGTAGGGCACCCTGTTCTCACGAGCATAGCGGGCGGCCACGATCTTGCCCTCAATGCCCCGGTAGCCGAAGCCACCGGGTACGACGATGCCATCTACCTGGCCCAGCGTGTCCAGGCCCCGCCCCTCTTCCAAATCTTCGGCTTTAACCCAGTCAATTTGGACGTCGCAGTCGCTGTGGACGCCGGCATGGTAGAGAGCCTCGCGCACGCTGAGGTACGCATCCTGCAGCTCGATGTACTTGCCCACCATGCCGATGTGGATTCTCTCCTTGGGACGCTTGATCTCCTCAACCAACCCCTGCCAATCGTCCAGGCCAGGCTCGCCAGCGGGCAACCCCAGACGCTCGACGATGAAGTCCCCCAGACCCGTTTCCTCCAGGATGAGGGGCACCTCGTAGATGCTCTCGATGGTCACCAGGGGAATGACGGCTCGCTGCTCAACGTCGCAGAAGAGGGCGATCTTTTCCTTGGCCTCCTGACTCAGCGGGTAATCGGAGCGGCAAACGATGGCATCGGGCTGGATGCCGATGCCCCGCAGCTCCCTGACACTGTGCTGGGTAGGCTTGGTCTTCAGCTCTCCAGTGGAGCTGATGTAGGGCAAAAGGGTGAGGTGGATGTAGAATGTATTCTCGCGGCCCAGATCCTTGCGCATCTGGCGGATGGCCTCCAGAAAGGGCAGGCTCTCTATGTCGCCCACGGTGCCTCCCACTTCTACAATGACTACCTCGGCTCCGCTCTCCTGGGCCACCAGGCCGATGCGGCGCTTGATCTCGTTGGTGATGTGGGGGATGACCTGGATGGTGCCGCCCAGGTAGTCGCCTCGCCGCTCCTTGGCGATGACCTCGGCGTAGACCTGGCCAGTGGTCACGTTGCTGGCACGGGTCAGGTTCTCGTCAATGAAGCGCTCGTAGTGGCCCAGGTCGAGATCGGTCTCCGCGCCATCCTCGAGGACGTACACCTCCCCGTGTTGATAGGGCGACATGGTGCCCGGGTCCACGTTGATGTAGGGGTCCAACTTCTGGATGGAGACCGAGACACCTCGGCTCTTCAGGATGCGACCGATAGAGCCAGCGGTAACTCCTTTGCCTACGGAGGAGACCACGCCACCTGTACAGAAAATGTATTTAGCCATGCTCTTTTCACCTCGGACGGTACTACGTAAAACGTGATGCATGAATTTACGTTTCACGTTTTACGTCTTTGTAACTCAAATGAATCTGCTCCCAACATTCTCGAATGACTTGTAGATCCTTGAGGCTCTCCGGCACTTCGCCGTAGTGCACCTTCACGTAGGCCTCTGTGATGGCTGTGGCCTCGGCCTGGCAGTCGGGAAAAGCGAGACCCAAATTGGGCAGGTACTCGTAGGGCGTCTGGGCAGGCTCGCGAGGGAAGCCCTGCTTCTCCGCCAAGCGGGCCATGTTGGCGTAGATCTTGCGGATGGACACCGCAGCGTAGAGTCGCATACCAGGGCCAAATCGCCCCAGCAAACCCGCCATGTCCTTGAGACGATCCCAGCCATCGCGCAGGGAATTCAGCATCCCATCAGCAAAAGCGGCCGACGACCAGAGAGATTCGCGGACCTCGCCGTGCCTCCGTTGCCTTTCCAGTCGTCGCCGCAGGGTGAGGGCCAATATGATCAAGACACTCACCCCGACAAGCCCCGCACAAACGTAACGGGAGACATCCATCAGCAAACGTGGCGGTTGGGCCGGCTCGGTGGTTGGAATGTTCTCGAGACCCAGCGGCTCAAGCTCCTCGAGGTTTTGAGGAAGACCCTCAGCGACCCTTTGGAATATACCCATGAACCACCGCAAGAGAGGCTCCAGAAGCCTGATCAACAAGATCAAAATGTACTCGACGACTCTCGACAATGGGGCAAAGACGGGTTCCAACCAGCGCAGGATCTGAGAGAAGCCTTCCACAGAGTAAACCTGGGAGATCAACCACGCTGCGATCAGGACGACGACGATGGAGCCAAGCAATATGGCTAACCATGTGAAGTTGAAGGGCGCGCCCACGCCTCCTTTGGCCTGATTGACCTCTTCCACCCGAGCCAGGGCGACAGCCAGAAGGCTGAAGAAGAAGAAAGGCAAAATCAGCAGGGTAGAGTCGTAGTGTAGAATGGATAACAACGGCATGGAGAAGACGAGCACCAGGACACCCAGGCGAAAGGAGAAAGCCACCCCCTGGAAGGTCAGACTTCGTTGGCCGATGCTTAGCCATCGCCACCACAGGAAGAGGACAATCGCAGTGACGCCGGCCTCCGGCGGTAGTGAGTAGAAGTACAGAAGCGCTCCCCCTGCTTTTCCCAACCAGCCGAGATCGAGCAAGCTATAGCCTGGATAAAGGAGAAAGCGCACGATCAAGGCCGTGGTGATCACCACCGCGACAATGAGGATCCCCCGCTGGTACGAGAGGTCGAACTGCAAGCGATCCATGATGCGGCCGAAATAGGCTGCGGCCAAAACGAGGATGCCCAGCATTAGCGCGGTAGCGTAAGGCGTGGCAAATTCTGCCCGCTGGCTGATCACCAGGGCCCAGGGGGTGAACCAACACATTTCCGCAGCAACGAGAGTTGCGTAGAGCGCTTCCTTGCGCCAGTCCAGATGGAGGATCCCCATTGCCCTTTAGACTCCTAATCCCAGTAGATCACAAGCTACCAGCAGAGGCGGCTCCCACGCCTGTCCTGAGCCTGCCGAAGGGCCACCAAAACGCGGGCATGAGAGCCCGCTCTGCCTAGTCTCCTAGTCTGGTGAACGTTTCCACCGCTTGCCGCCCCTGTACAAACTCCCCTCGCATTTCCCCCCTCCTCGACGGAGGACGAAAATCTATCTCCACGCCAGGTAGGTGATAGGAGAGAATGCCCTCCAGTTCCTGGCCTGGCGGCTCCTGGTCCAGAGAGATGAGCACCAGGCGGCGCCCCACATCCCGCAGCCGCAACAAAGTGGTAGCCATCTCTTCGCTGACTATCCCTGTCACCACCACCAGCGTAGCTCCCCAGGGCAGCTTAGGGCTTTCTGCCAGCAGCAAGCTCTCGATGGAGGAGGTGGCGAAGCCCGTTACGGCAGCCAGGGCTTCCAGAATGCGGACCAACTGCTTGGGATCGCGGCTCGGCAGCACTTTGATGGACTGATCTGAATGGGGCACGCTGCCGTTGGCAACGACGCCCACGATGTAGCGCTGCTCCACGCCATAGCTGGCTATTGAAGCCGCTACGCTGATGGCCTTTTCCAAAAGAACGGGATCTGTCCCCTGCCAATGCTTGGGGAAAGTGGCCACGTTAAGAAAGATGATCAGGTTGAACGAAGTGGTCGGCTCGTAGACCCGGGTTTGTAACTTTTGCTGGCGAGCGGTGGCCTTCCAGTGGATGTGCTTGAAGCTATCCTCGGGCTGGTGATCCCGCACGCCGATAGTGCGCATCGGGTCCTCGAAGATCCGTTGCCTGGCCCTGGTCTCGCCGAAGGGCTCTTTGGACAACAACCCCAGTTCGGCAATGGGTACCACCCGGGGATAGACGATGAGCCAGTCGTCCTTCTTCTGCCACCCCTCCTGGCTGAAGAGGCCAAAGAGGTCGCCCGACTTGAGGTGCGCTGGCCCAAAGCGGTAATAGCCGCGTCGTGGGCAATGCAGTTGATAGCGACGGGACACTCGCTGATACCAACGCAGGGAGAAGGCCGTGACCAACTGGCCAACGCTCTCCGATTGAGAGGTGATTAGCTTTTCATCCAGGAGTGGCACATCCAACGGGAATTGATCTTCGACCTGCAGCCAACCCACTGGCAACAGCTTCCAATTGGAAACCCGCAGGGTAAGCTCCAGGGTCTCATCTGGGAAGGCCCGCCGCTCGCTGAAAAGTCGCTCGTAGTGCAGGCCACGAAGTGCGTACCTGTTCCACAGCCAGGCTATGGGCACGATAGTGAGCAGCAGCACCGCCACGGTCATCAGGCCCTTTTGACGGAAGACTAAACCGAAGAGGGTGAGCATGATGGCCAGGGCGATCCAGGCTTCGCTGAATTGCGTTTCCTTGGAATGATCAATGGTGATGCGGCTCAAGTCACTTCTCCACGGGCACTGGAACCGAGCTCACGACCTCCATCACGACCTCTTCGGGGGTGCGGCCACGCAGCCGGGTCTGCGGATTGATGATGATGCGGTGGGTGAGGACGTAGGGAGTCAGATACTTGACGTCGTCGGGGATGACGAAATCCCGCCCGCGGAGTGCGGCCAGGGCCTGGCAGGTTTTGTAGAGAAAAAGGGTGCCCCTTGGACTGACCCCCAGCTCCACCGAAGGGTGCTCCCGGGTGGCCCGCGCCACCTGCACCATGTACTGCCGCACCGACTCCTCAACTCGAACGCGGCTGCTTTGCTCTTGCAAGGTCAAAAGCTCTTCCGCCGAGGTGACGGCCTCCAGCCTCTCCAGGGGATCTTCGTGCTCGAAACGGAGTAATATCCGATTCTCCTCCTCCTCAGTGGGGTAGCCTATCTTGAGCTTCAGCATAAACCGATCCACCTGGGCCTCAGGCAGGGGAAAGGTGCCCTCCAGCTCAATGGGGTTTTGGGTAGCTAGGACCAGGAAGGGGCGAGGCAAGGGCTTGGTGTCGCCGTCCACGGTAATCTGGCGCTCCTGCATGGCCTCGAGCAGAGCCGATTGGGTGCGGGGCGTGGCCCGATTGATCTCGTCGGCCAGAAGCACCTGAGACATGACAGGCCCAGGACGGAACTCGAACTCCTGGACCTTCTGGTTGAAGAAGTAGATGCCGGTCACATCGCTGGGCAACAGATCTGGCGTGAACTGGATGCGCTGAAAGCTACAGCCCAGGGAGCGGGCGATAGCCTTGGCCAGGGTCGTCTTGCCGATGCCGGGCACGTCTTCGATCAGCACGTGCCCTTCACACAACAAGGCCACCAGCGCCACCTCAATGGCCTCGTCTCTGCCCACGATAACCTTTTGGATGTTCTCCGTGACGCGCTTCGCCGTTTCTGCAATCATTGGCAATCTCCTAAGCTGAGTTTGTTCTAGGCGTCGTACGATGACAGGAATTATATCACACTTGCCCAAGCTTGACAAAGACCGATGTAGTGGGCGGGCAGGTTTGCCCGCATCTACAATCAACTACAACATATTGAGGTTCTGATTGCATCATACTCTACAGCTAGCCCTATCTCGAAGCAAGGGCGGCAAACGTCTGCACCCTGCATCGGTGGAACCTATCAGCCCACTACACAAAGGTGCGTTTCACTTTGGGGGCGAGACCGAGGGCCGGCCCATCCTGTCATTGCGAGGAGCGCTTTTTGCGACGAAGCAATCCCCAAATGCGCGGGGGGAGATTGCTTCGCTCCGCTCGCAATGACATTTGCCCCAGAATTGAAATGCTCCTCTACACGGGCTTTCGAAGCAAATCGAGTTCACTAACCACAATGTGTGCATCAACCCCACGAGCAAACCACTGTATTTTGTGGTGGATTGCATTGCCCATTGGGTTGATGAATGCTCCGACAAAATCAACCCCACACGGTAATCACAACATGTGGTGGTCAAATCCTGCCGGGCTACAACATGCGGGAGTCGAAGCTGACCTGGATTTGCTTCGAAAACCCTACACAAAGTTCCCTTGAAGTTGTTGTCAAGATGTGGTATAATACAGTTGCTACTTGAACAAGAAATGAATGGGGGGTAAGAACATGGCGAAGAAATCACGTCGCGCCAGGAAACGGTCGGGTAAAAAGAGACGCATACCTGCAGGCGGACCAAAGCAGCCCGTGCCAGTATTAGCACCAGGCCCAACCGTGGCGAAGGAAACCAAAGTGCTGGCGAAAGAGAAGGCAGCAAAGTTGGCCGAAGAATACCGCTACGTGTACTCCGACCTTAAACGGATCGCTATCCTGGCCGCGACCATGTTGGCTGCGCTGATCGTGTTGTCCTTTGTGATCAGATAAAAGAGCACAAAGGTGCAGGATTTACGGATAGCATACGGGGCAAGCAGAATACAAAGCTGCTTGCCCCGCGTCGTTTTTGGAGCACCGATGCATAGAATTTACGGATAAGGAGTATGCCACGTGGCCCTGGCAAACACGCAACCAATCTGTAAATCCTATCAGCCCGATAAATCTCTCTGTCCGTTGTTCCTCTGGGAAAAGCCAGCCAGCAGACGATGGCAAACCATCTCAATGCCCCAGTGGATGGGCACCAGCAGCCAGAGGTTACGGATGTTGAGGAAGGTGATGGCCGAAACTAAGGCCAGTCCCCATCTCAGTAAGATGTTCGCTGACCGCCACGGCAGGCTCAAATCGGTGCGCCAGGCTGGATCCATTGACCATTCCAAAGTGGCGAGCAAAAAGCCGACGAAGATACCCACGTAGTAGCTGTCGAGAAAAAGGATGGCGGCGCTACGGTAGAAAGCCCAGTGAGTTTCCAGGTAGGCGGCCTCCCGCAGGAGAACCCATCCACTGGCAGAATCGCCCTCCAAGCTTTCCCCCGGTCGCGCCCTCTCCGAGAGGCGTAAGGCAGCGATAGCACGAGCATACCACCCCCAGATCAAGGCCAGGAGTAAGAAAGCACCCCCACCCAGCACTGTCCCCAGGCCAATCCCCTTGACCCAATCGAGGTGTGTCAAGCCCATGAGCCGAGGCAGGACGACTCCGCGCAGCAAAGCGGCGTAGGGGATGCCAACGTAGTACAGAAACCGGACGGCTTCCAGGAGCCAGTGACGATGGGGCCAGTCCTTGATCATCCGGGCCCAGCGGCCGAGTCGTCCGGGCCTCGGCCGGCGGTAGTGCCAGGCGATGTCAACACCCAGGGCATAGAGGCCGATGGAGAAGACCACCCATAAGGTGGCTTCCACTTCGTGGTCTAACAGATTGGGCAGAGACAGCAACGCATCCATAGGGGACCTTGCTCGTTGGGCAACAGACACTTCGACAGACCCTCAGTACAAGAAAAGCCGCGGAGCGCTTCGACGATGTGAACACCCTCGTGCAGCCGCGGCCAACAAGGAGTGGGCGAGAAGGGACTCGAACCCCTGACCTCACGGATGTGAACCGTGCGCTCTGACCAACTGAGCTACTCGCCCGTTACGTCGCTATTATACCATCCAATTCTGAAACGCGCAAATCAGCTACTTGGGCATGGCCTTCAACTGCTCATACGCCAGGTGCACCTGGGTTTCCGGATAGCTGGGATAGGTAACAGACCACCAGTACTGCTCGTCCGCCTCTGTCCAGTCGGGGTCGGCGACGTAGATCAGGCTCATCAGCCCAATCCAGGGAGACCAGTGCTCCTTGGCGTACTGATAGGCCCGCACAAAGTAGTCGGCCTTCTCCTGATCGGACACGGAATGCCAGTGGTAGGGGGAATCGGGCCGAGGGTCGCTCGTCCAGCCGAATTCCAGAACGGCCACCTGCTTGTCGGCGTCTCCGTTGTCTACCATCACCTGGCGCAGGTCCTCCACGTGGCGGAAGCAATAGACGCGTTTCCGCTCCGTAGGGCTGGGATCGCCGGGGTTGCCCCACACCGGATGCTCAGCCACTACCCCTGGATCTATCTCAGGGGGCGCCTTGAAGCCCGCACCATGAGCCCCCAGGACATCGAAGTAGGGCTTGGCGCCGGCGGCGTACATTCCCTTGAGGAATTCAACGTCGGGGACGGCCACGTCGTCCCAGCGACTGGTCGGGGTCAGCCCTGCTGAGATGACCATCGCGTTGGGATCGGCCTCTTTGATGCGTTGATAGCCGATCTTCAGCAAAGCGGTGTACTCTGCTGGATTGGGCGGCCTCTCTCCCCACTCCCGGGACAGGTTGGGTTCGTTCCATATCTCGTAGGCCCGGATGCGGCCTTTGTAACGGCTGGCCATAGCGTAGACGAAGTCGCCGAAATCCTCGTAATTGGCAGGCGGGCCGTTGGTGTACTCTCCGGCCCAATAGGGCTGGTGATCCAGGCGCACCACCAGGTCCAGGCCATGCCTCTCCACCTGGTCAACGATGCGGTCGGTGAAGCTCCAGTCGAAGCAGCCCTTACACGCCCCTTCGATGTCCCTCCAACCGAAGCCCTGCTTCACCCAACCAAAGCCGGCCTCTTTGATCAGCGTAAGGTCACGATCGGCCACCTCCGGACGCCACCAGAGGAAGGCCTGCATGCCGTATTCCGGCGAGCTCATAGTCAGAGGCTTGGAGGGGCGAGGCGTGGGCGTAGCTGTGGGTGCCGGGGTATCTGTTGGCTGAGGTGTTGACGTGAGTGTTGGTGGGGCCGGTGTATCTGTTGCAGGCTGAGCTGGCGTGGGCGTATCTGTTGAGAGGGGGGTAGGCGATGTTGGCGTATCCGTCGGCGGCTGAGCGAGCGGTGTCGCCGTATCCTCCAGGGGTGCACCGCCTGGCTCTGGTGTATCCGTCGGTGGTTGAGCGGGTGAGGTAGGCGTAGCGGTTGCGACGGGCTTTTCTACCCTCGTCGGTGAGGCCGTTGGCTTGGCGATAGGCGTGTGAGTGGGGGACGACACTGCAACAGGGACTACCGTTGTCGGCGCGGGCTTGTAGATAAACAGCGCCCAGATGGAGAAAGCTCCCGCGCAGAGCCCCATCACTATCAGTAAAATCGCTAACAGAAGTTGGCTTGTGGTGCTTCTCTTCCTTTGGGATTGCAAACCAGCCTCCTATGGGTAAACGCTAACTCCCCTTTTCAAGCAAGGAGCACGGGGGCAACGGCCCGTGCTCCAATGAGTTTAGATTCAAGTCCAGTTTTACTTGGGCATATCGCGCAGGGCTGCGTAAGCTGGCCGTCCGCTCCAGTCGCCGCGCACGATGCCGAATTTGGCCGTTTCATTGTTAGGTCCAGCGACAGGCCAGAAGTTGAGATTCCAGGTGAACATCGGCCCCACCCAGCCCCAGTCCTTGGCCATCTGATAGGCTCTAACCAGAAATTGGGCCTGCTCGGCCTCGGTATTGTCGCCCGCGTATTCATAGCCCGGAGTCACCCCCACGCCCATGCCGTCGGTTGAGGCCCAGCCAAACTCGGTAGGCCAAAGCCGCTTGCTACTGTCACCGTATACGACCATGATGTTGCGAGATCCCTCCATGGTGCCTCGGAACACCCAGCTATGGTGGTGGTTGCCACTGGGACCCTGGAAGGCAGCCGTGGGGTCATTCCAGGTTTGCCAGTCGGCGTCGGGCGGCACGTTGTAGCCACTAGGATGGACTCCCACCGCATCGCAGTAATTCTTCAGCCCGGCCTGGTACATCTGCTCCAAATAAGTGAGGTCATCAATGGCCTTGCCGGGGTTATCTCCACAGGGAGTCAGCGCGCCACTGACCACAATAGCGCCAGAGTCCTTGGCTTTGATGGCCTGGTAAGCTGCGGCCAAAAGCTGCACGTAGCGGCCGGCATCCAGGGTTTCGTTGCCCCACTCATAGTGAAGGTTCTGCTCGTTCCAGATCTCGTAGGCCTGGACGCGGCCCTTGTAGCGCTCAGCCATGGCCGCCAGGAAGTCGGCAAAGTCCTGAGGGTTGGCCGGCGGACCCTCAACGCTGAAGTCCGTATTCCCCGGCCTGGCCCACTTCGGCGCCTTGACCACGCTGAAGAGAAGCTTGATACCGGCTGCCTGGCAGCTTTCCACCAGCCGATCCATTTCACCCCAGTTGTATTGGCCTTTGGACGGCTCGTAATTCTTCCACTCGATCTGTTGCTTGAGCCAGTGGAAGCCCAGATCCTTGACGGCGTTAACGATAGGCCCATGATCCTGGTTGATGGCATGGGCCTGGATGCCATAGTCGAGACCGAGACCCGCAGGTGCCGCAACTTTTGGTTTAGGCGTCGCCGTTGGCTGGGGTACGGGGGTAGCCGTCGCCGGTGGCAGCGGAGTGGCGGTAGGCAT
>CAZQDO010000158.1:0-11571 GCA_964592085.1 uncultured Anaerolineae bacterium
CCGCCACTTGGCATCTTGTTAACGAACAGACCCGACTTATGGGTAATAGATAGGTAAGAAGATGGGTGCTGGCCGAAAACCCCATCCGTGCGATAGGGGCGCTGGCTGGGGACGTCAATGGCTCGGGAATACGCCTGGTCGGCAGAGGGATGGGCAGGTCTGCAGTGAAGTGGTTCTCGATGCCTTGGTGGGGCCGGGCGTGATTGAAGTAGCAGATGTATTCCTTGACCGCACGGTGTAGGTCGCGCTCACCCAGGACCAGGATGCGGACATCCCTGATGTAGCGCTGGATGGTGCTCTTGGTGATCTTGATCCTCAGCTTGAGCAGTTCTCCCCCAATGCGCTCTGCGCCCCAGTTGAGGTTCTCCTTAGCCGTGCGCTTGATCAGGGCGATGACCTCGTCGGTCAGCGGCGGTCTGCCAGGCTTTCGGTCTGACCTTAACTTGCGTCTCCAGACTCTGCGAAACAGCTCACGATGCCAGTGCAGGAGGGTGTCAGGCTGGAGCGTGTCCGGAGGACACCCAGAGCAGCGCTTGTTTCCAGGTGCGCAGCCTGGAGGCCAGGAAGACGAACAGGGCCCGGTCGCGCCAGGAGAGTGCTGGTCGCTTGGTCTGCTGTTTGAGCACGATGAACTGCTGACGGGGCAGAGCGTTCTCGAGGATCAGCTCCGTCTTGCTGCGGGTCAGGTCCACGGCTGCGTTGGGGAGAAGTGCATCGTTGCGAGGCCTGGTCCAGCGGCGAAGGAGGTGTTGGACAGCCTGACCAAGAGCATGGATGCCGTGTCGTACAAAGGAAAAGGGAGCGGAACTCATGGCCTGCCTTTCTTGCGAGAGTCTGCAGGCCATGATTCTACCACAGATCAAGGAGATAGGCCACAACTCCTGGGGGGATGAGGTTTTCGGCCAGCACAGGGAGGGCGTGCGTATCTTGGTCTGTCCGCTGCGGATCAAGAGCCCGTGGCTGAACGCGATCGAGCCGGAGTGGATCCACGGCAAGCGTCACGTGGTCGAGCCGAACCGTGCACTGTCCGCCCAGGAGCTGGCAGAGCAGATCTGTGTTACCTTTGGGTGTGATCAGGAAGCGCATTTGGCTCTTCCCGAAAAGGTCCCCTGGTAATGCACCAGGTAATAGTTACGTTTGGCCATAGTGAGCAAGTGCGCCGCTGTGGCACGCATATAACGAGTCTTCAGACACACGCTGAGGATCCCTGTGATCCCCCTCTCCGTCTGGGACATGAAAGAACTCTCACCAGCCTCTCATCGTCCTCTTATCTCAGCCAGGTATCATGATCTCAGGATAGCAAAAGAGAGAACCGCTGTTCGAATCTATGATAGTACGCGGTTCCGTTAATGTGCACCGAGTTTCTGTTCCAGTTTCTCGATGGTGTAGGTCCAATGAATCGGCTTCGCGGTTCTGTAACGGTAGCGGACAAACGACCCAATCGCCTTCACCGGCGCCTGCAGGCCCTCGAAATCGTTGGGCTGCAGGAGCTTGCGCTGCAGCACACTGAACCAGATCTCGATCTGGTTCAGCCAAGAGGCATTCACCGGCAGCCAGTGGACCTCTACCTGCAGCGACCAGCCTCTCTCGCGGATGACTCGCTTCAGCCAGCTGTCCAGTTGCTGGGGTGCGTGCGTGGTGCCATTGTCCAGGATCAAGGCCACCGTGTGCATGCCCCGCCGCAGCGCTTCGGGCAGGATCACCTCCAGCAGAAAGGCCTGGAAGTCGACAAAGTGTCTGCGGTTACGGCACATGCTGTAGACCCGTCCATCGGCCATGCTCAGTCCAGCAAAGAGCTGTATGGCCCCCTGTCGCTCATAGCGCGACAGAACCGGCCGCGCGCGCTGCAGAAAGGCCTGCGGGTCCAGGATGTGCTGCCAGGTA
The DNA here is from genome assembly GCA_964592085.1 of uncultured Anaerolineae bacterium. Taxonomy (GTDB): domain Bacteria; phylum Chloroflexota; class Anaerolineae; order VGOG01; family VGOG01; genus CAZQDO01. The sequence continues at coordinate 1,885 of CAZQDO010000158.1, forward strand.
TGGAACCGCCACGGCCGGATCCGCTCTTGCGCCAGCCATCGCCCGACGGTGCTCTCCGCGATATGCTCCACGACGCCCAGGGCCATCAGCCAACGCGCAATCTCCCCGGCGCTTCAGCGCACCAAAGGCAGGCCCTTCTGCCGGGGCCGGCTGCAGGCCAAAGCGGTGGCTTGCGCACGCACCTCAGGGGGAAAAACGCCGGGGAGCTCCCGGCCGTGGCAAGTCTGCCAGGCTTTGCCTTTCGACCCAGCGCCTGCGCCATTTGCGCACCGTCCAATCGATGCACCCGGCGGCGCGGGCAATCTGCTGATTGTTCCACTCCGGGTGGTCGAAGGCCAGTAACACGCTACGTGCGCGGAGCGCCTGGTCTTGCGGGCTCTTGTGGGCGGCGACCAGCTTGCGTAAGGTCTGTTCTTCTTCGCGTGTTAACTCGATCACATACTTGGGCTTGGGACCTCTCATGTTTCGCCTCCAAGCCTCTATTCTACCCCCCAATCGTTCTATGCCAAACCCAGTGTGGATTTGCGGGTAGGTGCAATAGAGAGAAGGTGACAAGCGATGAAAAGGTGGATTGTTGGAGGTGGTATCGCCCGAGAACGGCGCGCTGGTTTACAGTGTCGAGTTGAGCAATGGCATGGATGTGAAGGTGGATGCCGGGAACGCTGCAGTGCTCTACACCGACAGTGGCGTGGGCAGTCAACGCGTGACCAGCGAAGGCTGAAGCCGGAATTCCGATCAGAGGGCATCGAGCACAGTCGATATCCTCTTTTCGGTTGGCACGTCGTGGAACGAACTGTCACACGGCGTGCGACAGTGGATCTCGCTGCCACTCGTCGGGGCTGTGCGGCGCGTGGCAATTAAGCACAGGAGTGTCAGAGCATGGCCAAGAAGCTCATTGATAGCGGGTTCGCTTGCACACTGATGGCGGCCCTTCTGATAGGTGGTCTTGTGGCACTTGCTCTTGCTCACGCAGAGATGTCCCTCGTGATGCCTCTAGGGGACCGAGAAGTGGGCAAGCAGCCTTGTTGCCAGAGTATCTTGCCGAATGCAGGTGGCGCTCAGCGAGTAGACGCCGAGGCAACATTGGCAGCCAACGTTGCTGGCGCGGTCGGGATGGCACAAACAGGTGTGATCAGGCATCACGCCCATCTTCCCATCGCGAGCAACTGTGACACCGTTCGGTTTGCCGTGATAGGTGACTATGGTGGCCACAGCCGGGCAGAGTGGGATGTAGCCAACCTTGTCATGAGCTGGCATCCTGACTTGGTCATCACCACCGGAGATAACAACTATGACAACGGAGCGGCCAGAACAATCGATCTGAACATCGGGCGGTTTTACTCGGCATTCATCTATCCTTACCGCGGGAGATTCGTCACGAGCAACCCCTCCCTCGTCAACCGGTTCTTTCCTACACTGGGCAATCACGATTGGCGCACTCACAACGCGCAGCCGTACATCGACTACTTTACGCTGCCTGGCAACGAGCGCTACTACGACTTTGCGTGGGGCCCCGTCCAGTTCTTCGCCCTGGACAGCGATGTGCACGAACCCGATGGGATCTCGGAGGGCTCGGTGCAAGCCGCCTGGTTGAAGGATCGACTAACAGCTTCCACAGCAACCTGGAAAGTCGTCTATATGCATCACCCGCCATTCTCGTCAGGACTGCATGGATCCAGATCTGCGCTGCAATGGCCGTACGCGGAATGGGGGGCGACGGCTGTCCTTGCCGGGCACGATCATACATACGAGCGGATCACGAAGGACGGGTTGCCGTATTTTGTCAATGGCCTGGGTGGCAAGAGCAGATACTCTTTCAAGAAGACCGTGGCAGGTAGTCAGGTGAGGTATCAGGCCGACTATGGAGCCATGCTAGTCGAGGCCACCTGCCGCAACATCACCTTCCAGTTCTACACGCGCTCCGGAGATCTCATTGATGTTTTCACACTTGACAGCCCTGGCTAGCGAATGTCTTCTCACTGCTCAATTGTCCCCTAGGACCAAACCCTTTCAAATAACGGCCACCGCCTGATGAAAAGGGAGAGTCGGCTGAGGCCAAGAGCGGTGCTCCGCTCGCTTGAGATGGAAGTTGGACATTTTCCGTTTGACGGTACTGATCCATCCAACTGCTGATCATTGACCGGATCCGGCGGACGTGGTAAGGTCATCCGGAACTCGCGAGAGGGGGGGGACGCATGGCCTTGCGGCACACGATCAGGTTGGTCCTGCTGGCGGGATTGGTTTGGCAGATAGGGGTATTTTGGGATCTGTTTCCGCGCGACTGGGAAGGGTGGAAGAAGCTGGGGCAGCGGAAGGGCAAGTGGAGAAGGAAGTGGTACAAGAAGGCGAAGCCATTTGAGGAATTGACCCGGAAACCGGTCTGTGCCTTGTGCGGGGGCGATGAGAGCGAGATAGGACAAGCGCCTAGTGAAGGGCCACCGCGGATCGAGCACAAGCGGGGAGCCAAGCCGAGTGCCATATCTATGCCAACTGCCACGCCAATGCCGACTGCCACACCGCTCGCATCCACGCCAACCGTCACGCCGCGTCCACTCACGTGCACACCCTCATTGGTACCTGCCGTCGAGCGCATCAGCTTTCATCCGGGGGCCACGCAAGCCCTGATCGAGGGCTACCTGCCGGAGGATGGCAGCGCTATCTATGTCATGGACGTGGCGGCAGGCCAGTTCATCGAGGTGGACGCCGCTGTGGGTACAACGGGTCGAGGCCTGCGCTTTTCCATCGTCGGCGTCGACGGTGTCGTGGTCAAGCCGATGGGTGATGCACACGTCCAGACTGTTGTGCCGAGCACGCAGGACTATTACGTCAAACTGGTATCCGATGTGGGCGCCACAAGTTACCGGCTGAGTGTGCTCATCCCCGTTCGCATCTGCTTTGCGCCCGGCACTACCTCGGCGACAGTCGCGGGCAGCCTGGAGGAGGGCGACATGCGCCACTATGTTCTCCGCGCCCTCGCGGGCCAGCGGATGATCGTCGCTCCTCACGCCACCACGGGCCAGATCGGATGGATGTTTCGCCCAGCGCCCGGATGATCATGCTTACAGAGCCGATGGATGGTTTCAGCGTCATCGCCCTGACCGGAGAAAACAAGTTGATTTCTGCCAGCGGGAGTGCGATCATGCTGCGCGACGCACGAGCAGGTATGAGGATACATGCATCCGGCCAGCCGGGCGAATCCCAGGCGCTGCTGGCGAGCGAGGTGCACGTCCTTCCCTAAATCCACCCTTCGATCCAACCCTGGATGGATGACACTCTAGCCTCCGCCGTGGTACAATGCTGGCAAGTTGTGCTCACCACCATCCAACACAGAAAGGATGAAAGAGATGAAAAGCAGACTTGTTATTCTGGGGGGCGTGCTCATTCTGAGTGCGTTGATCTTGGGCGGGTTCGGTGCAGCACCGGTCTACGCTGCAGGCCCAAGCACCTATACTGTCCAGCCAGGCGATACGCTGATCGGTATCGCGGCCCGCTATGGCCTCGGTGTGAGTCAACTGGCCCAGGCCAATGGACTCTGTTGGAACTCGTGGGTCTATGTCGGCCAGTGGCTGGTGATCCCTGGCTCCCAACCTTACTCTGACGTGAACTATACGGTGCGATGGGGTGACACCCTCTACAGTATTGCGCGCCGCTATGGGACGACGGTGCAGGCGATCATGGTCGCAAACTACCTACGCTCCACCATGATCTATCTACCTCTATCATCACGGAACCAGCGAACCCTTTTGGGGCGGGCCTTGTAGGAACGTTGCCGAGAGTGGGTTTGGTGGTGACCAGGATGCCGTGTTGGAAAACGGAGATAGAGGAAACTATTTCTTTCAGGCTTGCTGGAATCAACTGAAGGGCAGATGGATATGTTGGCTTTTGATACCCAGACACAAGAAGGAGAAGGAACGTGCATGCTTGTCTGATGGAAGTGCTGGGATGCCCGGTGTGTCAGAGTGAATTGACATGGGAGATATCTCAGCACAAAGGAGATCGGATTGAGTGGGCGGGGGCACGCTGCAGGGAATGTGCAGCGGTCTATCCCGTACTTGGGGGAATTGGTCTGTTTCTGACGCCAGACCTGCCGCGCGAGGATTTGTGGGAGCAGGCAGATAGCCAGTTGACGCAATACCTGCGGGAATATCCCAAACGGGAACGACTTCTCATGCACGCGCCGGCGGATGCGTTAGGGCCAGCCGATCTGTACTACCGTGCCCTGGCTATGGAGGAGCGTGGAGAATACAAGCAGGCCTGGGCATTGGAGAAACTGGCAGTGGAAAGAATATACACGGGGGCATATCGGTCGTGCTGGCAAAGCCAGGTCGACTATGTCATCGAGCAGCTTGCCGGGTCAGGAGGCCCCATCGTCGATCTGGCATCGGGGCGATGCTACCTGGTGGAGCAAGTGGCCCGGACGTCGGATCGCCTGGTCGTAGCCACGGATGCGCTTCAGGAGTGTGGGCTGATCCCCTTTCGGCGCGAGGCATTGGGTCGCCTGGCCTTAGCCGGATGGGAGGCAAAGGCAGTCAATACTTGTCACGCCAACGAGTGCCTTGTTGGAAGGGGCAGGAATTGATGCCCTTCCCAGTGATTGACACAACGCTAGAATGGTGCGTCATCGATGCACGCTGAGCACGTTCAGTTGGCCTGAGCATTGGAGCATAGGCCCGAACTTGGTCGGCGAGCGCGTGGAGCAGTCAAAACCGTCAGCAGAGCCATGTGTGGCCACTTGGGTGCTGTTCCACCCCCAATCCACCTGCTAATCATTCCCGGGATGGATGACAGGTCCACCTCCTGGCTGGTATACTGCTTATACCTTGTGAAAGGAGCAGCTGTGCTATGAATAAGCTTTGCCTTAAAATCATCCTGGAAGGGATCAGGCTGACACACAAAACAGAGATTGCCTTTGCACTCAACGAACATTCCCGCATCGTGGGACCGCGCAAGTATCGCTACCATTCACCCCTGATCTCGGCCGAGTGGTGTAGCTTTACCAACTTTCCATGGGGACGAGGCTTGATCAACTTTGACCCCAGCGAAGAATCCCTGGCCATGGAAACGTATCACACATGGGTACGTCTTTTTGAGCTGCAACAGTATTATCCATGGATCGTTGATCGGTTTCACATCCTCACGCGACTGTACCAGTTGCAGCATCACGGTGCGGACTATCGCTTCCGCTGGCTCGAGCAGCGCCTCCACGCGCTAGACTTCTACCTGGTGTTCGTGACCCGCAGCCCCGAGTCTTTCGAGGCAGCACGGGCTGAGCGCCTCAAGGTTTCGGGCAATCCGTCGCAATACGATGATCTGAGCGTCTTTCCAGAGGAGCAAGATCTGCTGCGCAAGCTGGTAGCCGAGTCTATGCTGCCTCCACTGGAGCTGGATATTTCGGACGACGATGTCTACAAAGCCGCCGACAGGATCGCCGATTGGATGGAGGAAACGGGAGGATTGGAGGTGAACTCATGACAAGAGATCTTGTCTTCTGGCTTTACTTGATCAATGCCGTGACCTTGATCACCCACGAGATCGACTCGGCCTATTGGAAAGAATGGGAGTTGTTTCGCCTGCCGGGCGGTGCGGCTGGCTTTTTGTTGTTGCACTTTCCGCTCCTATGGCTGACGCTGTACGGCCTGGTGCTGGTGGACCGGGGCGCGATCGGCGGGCAGATCCTTTCCTTGACCCTGAGCCTGGCGGGAATTTTCGCTTTTTCGATCCATACATATTTCATGCTTCAAGGACGAGAGCAGTTCAAGACACCGGTGTCGCTGTCCATTCTCTGGGGTACGTTGCTGCTCTCCCTGGTCCAATTGGGGGTGACGTTGGTTGGACTGACTGCTTTATAGAACCCGTATCAGGAGGAAAGCGACATGACCGTCGATGCTCCCAATCGAGTGAAAAGCCACTCGCTTTATGCGTTCTTGGCCTTGGCGTATGCCATTTCCTGGGCGATCGAGATCCCACTTGCCCTCAGGGCGCGGGGTTTGATCGACGTGCCGATCCCATTCGCCGTTCACTATCTGGCTGCCTATGCGCCGATGCTGGCGGCGATTGTCGTGACCCGGCTCACCGATGACCGCGACGGCTTGACGGAGCTTTTCGGGCGAATGTTCAGATGGCGCGTGCAGCCGATGTGGTGGCTGGTTGCCATTGCCCCCCTGGTATTGTATACACTGGTAGCCGTCGCGCTGCGGTTCGTCCAGGGGCAGTGGCCAGAAGTTTCAGCGATGGGGCAAATCGACTTCCTACCCAACCTGGGTCTGGGTGCCTTGCTCTTGTGGATCCTGACTTTTGGCTTTGGCGAGGAGACCGGCTGGCGGGGATTCGCTTTACCCCGGCTGCAAAAGAGCCACAGCGCGCTCTCGGCCACGATCATCTTGTGGGTTTTTTGGGCGCTGTGGCATCTCCCGCTGTTCTTTTACCTGTACGATGTCACCATCATCGTGGGGTTTCTCTTGGGCTTGCTGGCCGGGGCCATCACCTTCCCCTGGCTGTATAACAGCGCCGACGGCAGCATCCTGCTGGTTGCGGTGTGGCATGGCGCCTTCAATTTTGTGACCGGCTGTGTCGCCTGCAAGACCGGGGTCGCGGCTGCGGTTTTGAGCACGCTCGTCATGGTCTGGGCGGTTGTGGTTGTGGTCTGGTTCAAGCCGGCTACCCTCTCGCGTGCCGACAAACAGGTGCATTGAGATTGTTTTCTCGTCTGCAGGAAGGAGCAAGTCATGGCCAAACTAGGCGCAGCAAGAGGCACTTGGCGGTTCCACATGTTCAAAGACCACGAGATGGATTGGATTTTCAGAGGGACCTTATTGTCCATAGTCGAGCACGGCGCAGAGATCGGCGAGTGCCTGTACGCCGCCAGCCGCATTGACGAGCGCGATGGCAAAAGCTGGATCGCCGAATGGTCGGCGCTGGCGCAGCGGGTGGAGGAGCAGGGAGAAGAGTCGCTGGCCGGCGGGCACGGGTGAGCGCGCGCGAGTCTTTTCCTCGGGCGTCCACCTACTACCGGGCGGCCGAGTACTTGTGTGTCCCAGACCATCCACGATTTGACGAGCTTTGGTGCAAGAGTCAGGCCTGTTTCCACTATGAAGTTCCGTTTCGAGCTGCGCTCGACCATTTGCTGGCGCTGTCCGGCGTCGATGAACGCCTGGCTCTAGCCGGGCACAGCCACGGCGGCTATACCGTCTGCCGGATTGCCATTCACGAGCCGAGGATCAAGGCACTTGTCCCCAGCACCCCCGCTGCTCAACGGCGAAGTGGACCCTTGGTTTCGAGACCGTTTCTGAAGTACTGACCGCGGTACAGCAAGGGGAGAGCCGTTTCAACCTCGAGGGGCAGGAACAGCAGATCCGGTGCGCGGCCCTGGCACTGGCCGGTGAAGGCGAAGGGCAAGAACTGCTGCGCCAGACCCGGCAGTTCTTCGACAACATCTCGTCCCCGCGCAAAGCCCTGCACCTCTTTGCCTTGGACGGGGACGCATCGGACGATCACTGCCAATTGGATAACCGCTCGCGCGCTAACCAGGTCATTTTCGACTGGTTGGATGACCTATTTGCCTACCGGGTCCCACAGAGTCGGGCAATGACAAACTCTTGAAAGGAATCAACAAGGAGCAAAATCATGAACGTGTTGGTTGCCGGTACGACCGGCTATCTGGGACGCTTTGTCGTCCAGGAATTCAAACGGCGGGGTTATTGGATCCGCGCCCTGGCGCGAAATCCAGAGAGACTAGCCGAGCCAGGCCCATTTCTGGCGCCTGCCGTGCGGGACCAGATCGACGATCTGTTCGTGGGCGAGGTCACCCAGCCTGAGACGCTGACCGGGCTGTGTGATGGCATCGACGTTGTTTTTTCGTCTGTGGGACTGACCCGTCAGAAGGATAATCTGACCTTTCACGACGTGGACTACCAGGGCAACAAGAACCTCCTGGACCGCGCCCTGGAAGCATCGGTGGCCAGGTTCATCTATGTGTCGGTCTACAACGCGCAGTTGATGGAGCACCTGGCCATCATCAAGGCCCACGAGGACTTTGTGCGCGCACTGCACGTCAGCGGCCTGCCACACACGATCATCCGGCCTACCGGCTACTTTTCGGACATCGGCGAGTACTTTCAGATGGCCCAATCGGGGCGGGCTTATCTGATCGGAGACGGCAGGAAACGCCTGAACCCGATTCACGGCGCCGACCTGGCCCGCGTCTGCGCCGATGCGGTCACCGGCAGCAACGCCGAGGTGCCCGCCGGGGGCCCGGTCGTCTACAGCCAGAACGAGATCGCCGAGCTGGCCTTCTCGATTCTGGGCAAGCCGCCCAAGATTACCCGAATTCCGATCTGGCTGGCCAGCGCGGCAATCGGGGCCATGCGCCTGTTCAACCGGCACGCCGCCGATCTGTTCGACTTTTTTGCCACGGCGGGCCGGTACGAAAACGTCGCGCCCTGCTTTGGCACGCACACGCTGGAGGACTATTTTCGGCAGCTGGGATGATCAACCCATCTTGGATTTGACTGAGAGGAGCAAGTGGTGGACAAACCTGGCGCTGCCAGGGAATCTCTGCAACTCCAGATCCTCAAGAATTGCGAGCTGGACTGGGTTTTCAGGCAGATGCGTGCCAATCAGGTGGTCTTGACCTGGCTGGATGATGCCTTTGGCCATGGAAGGATGGAACGTGAATGAACCATCTTGAGGGGCGTGATGAACAGGTCGTCTATCAGATCAGGGTGAGAGGTGTGATCGACACCGGCTGGTCGGATTGGTTTGATGGCTTGACCATCTATCCCCAGGCCGATGGGACCACGTTGCTCACCGGGCCTGTGCGCGACCAGTCTGCATTGCACGGACTGCTCAATCGCATTGTCGAGGTGCCCGATCCAGTTGTGCTCGTTCTCGACGATTACCATGCGATCAGCAAGTTAGCTGTCCATCGCTCCCTTTCATTTGTGCTCGAAAACTTGCCACGCCAGATGCACCTTGTACTCGCCACCCGCGCCGATCCGCCTCTACCTATCCCCCGGCTGCGTGGCCGCGGGCAGTTGATTGAGCTGTACGAGTCTGATCTGCGCTTTACATCCGCTGAAGCGGCCACATTCCTCAACCAAGCTATGGAGCTGAAGCTTTCGGCAGCGGATGTAGCTGCTCTGGACAGGCGAACCGAGGGCTGGATCGCCAGGTTGCAGATGGCGGCCATTTCGGTGCGGGGACGAGATGACATTGCAGAGTTCGTCCACACGTTTGCCGGTAGCCATCGCTACATCCTTGACTACCTGGGAGAGGAGGTATTGCTGCAGCAGCCCGAAGCTGTGCAAGCGTTCTTGCTGCAAACGGCCATCCTCGATCACCTCTCCGGCGAGCTGTGTGACGCCGTCATTGGAGCCGGCGAGTCAACAGAGGATGGCTCGTTCGCGGACTCGCAGACTGTACTCGAGTACCTCGAAAGGAACAATCTTTTTGTCGTTCCCTTGGATGATAAGCGGTACTGGTACCGTTATCATCATCTGTTCGCGGACCTGCTGCGCCAGCGCTTGCAGCGGGAAAGGCCGGAACTCGTGCCTGAACTGCACCGCCGGGCCAGTGAGTGGTATGAGCAAAACGAACAGATCGCCGAAGCAGTGGGCCACGCTCTGACTTCTGGAGGTGCTGTCCCTTGGGGCTGCGGACAATTGACAGGATGGGGTAGGTGAGTCGGAT
>CAZQDO010000159.1:0-11514 GCA_964592085.1 uncultured Anaerolineae bacterium
CTATCAAGCTAACCGCGGCGGTAGTGGGCTTGGCCGCCGTGGTGGCCTTCTATTTTTTCGCTCGATTTCTCTTCAATGCTGAACGCGCCTTCTGGGCGACCTTTCTGTTGGCCGCAGGCGGTTGGCACATCACTTTCAGCAAAGTGGGCTGGCGGGCCATCATGGTGCCTCTCTTCGAGGTGCTGGCTTTCTACTTCCTCTGGCGTGGCCTCAAGCCGGGGCGCAAACTGAATTTCGTGTGGGCTGGCCTGGCTCTGGCGCTGTGCCTCAACACCTACGAAGGCGGCCGTGTAGCCCCTATCATCATGGCTCTCTTCATCCTCTACAAGCTCGTCACTGAGCGCGGTTTCCTGCGACGCAACTATCAGAGGCTTGGGGTGCTGACGCTTGCCTTCGCCATGGGTATGATCCCCATGGGGTTGTATATGTTCAAACATCCCGTGGCGATCATGGCCCGCAGCCAACAGGTTATGGTCACCTGGCGAATCCGCGAGGTGGGGAATCTCTCCCCACTCTGGGACAATATCAAAGCAGCGCTGCTGCTGTTCAACTACCGGGGCAATGGCAACGATTTCTTCATCAACGAACCGCTCATGGAATCGCCTGTATCGGTATTCTTCGTGCTGGGCGTGATCTACAGCCTGGTCAATTGGCGCAAGCCGGCTCATTTTCTATTGCTGACCTGGACGATGATCAACCTGGCGCTGGGCGTGTTGGCCATGCCCAATGGCAACCGGTGCATTGGCGCCATCCCGCCCGCCTACCTGTTCGCCGGCCTTTTCCTGAGCGTATGTTGGGAGCAATTGACGGCGGTCGCAGGGAAACGCGGTCGCTGGTTGCTGGCTGCGGCGGCGGTCCCCGTGCTGGTTGTCGTCGCTCGTGGCACCTATCGTGATTACCTCGGGCCCACGCGGCGCTCCATGTATGGCTTCTTTGAGGATGGGTTGGCGGCGGGCAAGCTCACCAGGCCGTATCTGGATGACTATCACGTCATCCTTAGCGATCGCTACTATGTGTCCCGATCAGTGCGCTTCGTCACCTATCACCCCGGTGAGTCAACCACGCAACCTCCTTATAGCCTCTTCGAGCCTGCGGCGGTGCTTCTGTTCAATCAATTCCCCCATAACGAGCCGCTGGCCTTCCTGCTGGAGTCCACTGACCGAAACCGCCAGATCATGGACTTGCTGCAGGAGAAGTTCCCCGGCGCCACCTACGCCAGGCTCATGGATCCCGACGAGCCGGGACAGGTGGGGCTGCTGGCCCTGACCGTGCCGGCTGAGGCGAGTGCCGTGGCTGAGAGCTACCAGCAGGGCCTTCTGGCACGTTACTACCGCGGACCGGATTGGAACGGTCCGGTGCTGTACGAGATGGTAGATCCTCTCATCGCCGTTCATCGGCAGTTGCAGCTTCCCTCGTTCAGCGTGTGGTGGCAGGGGATCATCAATGCCCCCGCCTCTGGTACCTACGTCTTTCAAACGCTGTCCGATGACGGCTCGTATCTGTACATTGACGATCAACTGGTGGTGGATAATGGTGGCATACATAGCTCGCGCCCGGCTTCCAACAGTGTGAATCTGGGGGCTGGCCCGCATGATATTGATATCAAGTACTTCCAGGATGGCGGCGGGATCACGATGGAAGTCTTCTGGCAGCCCCCTCGTAGCCCCATGGAATTTCTGCCGGCGCAGGTGCTCTTTCCGCCGGGCACGGTAGATGTGGCTTCGTTGCCCCCCATCACGCTCCCACTTGTGGAGGAGCAGCCGACACCGACGCCAGTAGAACAGCCATCCGTGGCTGCCACGCCGCTGCCGGTGGAGACACCCGTCGGCGAGCTGGACACCGGTTCGTTCATCCTGCAGTGGGGCAGTCAGGGCTCTGGTGCGGGTCAGTTTGAGGAGCCAGCGGACGTGGCGGTGGATGAGGCCGGTAACGTCTACGTGGCCGACCTGGGCAATCAGCGAGTCCAGAAGTTCGACGCCAACGGCAAGTTCCTGGCTGCCTGGGAGGGTGGGGATGAGCCTTTCATGGAACCCCTGGCGGTGGCAACGGGACCAGGCGGGGAGATATGGGTGTTAGATTCGCACACCAACTGGGTGCATCGGTTTGACCAAGAGGGGAGGTGGCAGGAGAAAGTGGGGGGACCTGAGTCAGGGTTCTTCCATGCCAGGGGTTTGGTGGTGGATGAGGGAGGGGTGCTGTACGTGGCGGACACGGGGACCTCGCGGGTGGTGAAATACTATGGAGGGTTGAAGATAGGGCAGATAGGGGAGATCGGGCGGCGAGGGAGTGGGCCTGGAGAGCTGAATGGGCCGGTAGGGTTAGCGATAGACGAGGATGGATTGCTGTACGAGGCGGACGTGGACAACCAGCGGTTGCAAGTGTTGGACAAGGACGGGAGGTACGTGAGAGCGTGGGGGATACCAGAGTGTCACGCGGCGGAAGGGCACCACGTGGCGGTGAGTGGGGAGTGTGTGTACGTGACGGACCTGCCGCGCCATCGGGTGTTGGTGTATAGCAAGGGAGGCGAGTTGGCAGGAGGCTGGGGGAGAGAAGGCGCAGGGGAGGGGGAGTTCCGGCGGCCGACCGGGATTGCGGTCGGGCCAGATGGGAGTGTGTACGTGGCCGATAGCCAAAACAACCGCATTCAGAAATTCGCCCCCTGGAGTGAGTAAGGCTGTGCAGTAGCAATGAGGAAGACATGACGAAACAGCGGTTGACGATAGCGATCAGAGTGCTGTTGTTTGCTGCATCCATCGCCTTGTCTCTACGTAGCTCATGGATGCTGTATCACGACCGAAGGTGCTTTGACACTTCGATCACGTACTACGCCGTGAGCCTGCTTTGTCTCTGGCTGGCCTTTTGTAGTGGTCTACCCAGAGTGCGGTCGGTAAGCTCACTGAAAGCACTGGGCCACAGGTGGTGGGCACACCGGTGGGAGATTTTGTGGCTGAGCCTGATCTTTGGTGTTGCCCTCTTCTTCAGACTCTATCGCTTTGGCTATTTTCCGCCTGCTGAGGGCCTGGCCTTTGAGGAAGCCCAGACAGGAGGCAACGCCTTCGCGATGTTGAGGAAAGGGTGGCGCACTCTCGAGTTTCCCCTGATAGCTTACCTGCCGGCCCTGTCCTTCGCTCTATGGGGTGAAAGCACCACCACACTCCGTCTCCCTTTTCTCATCCTGGGCTGCCTGACCGTCGTCCCTTTCTACTTTCTGCTGCGAGAGTTGGTTGGTTACAAGGTGGCGCTATTTGGAACCCTCTTGCTAGCCGTGTCGCGCTGGCACACCGTCGCAAGTCGGATCGCTGATGAGCTGTTCTTACCCATTTTCTTTGAGGTCTTGATTCTCTATCTGCTGGTGAAGGGTGAGAAAACCAAGCGCCCAAGATATTTCTTTTGGCTAGGGATCGTCTCCGCCTACATGCTCTATGCATACTCGGCATATCGAGTCATTCCCTTTCTCGTCATTTTCTTCCTGGCGGGCAGGGCTCTCCAGGCCGTTATCAGCTCGCTGCAACGTCGTGGCGAGTTCAGTGATCAACTTCGTAGAATCTGTGGGCGTAGTTGGCAGCCCGCGCTTGTTTTCACCGTGGCCTTCTTGACAGTTGCTGGTCCCCTTTTGTCACTCACCTTCGGACAGGGTGACAGGTTCTTCATCGAGGCCTTTCCCAGGCACCTGGCCGGCAAGGGCGGCGGGATTGTGTTGCCCATCTTCACACCACAGTACCTTGACCGGCTTAAGAAAGCTGTTTTGATATTCACCCACCAGGGCGCAACCTACGCTGGTCTTAACCTGCCCGACGAGCCGATGCTGGATCCGGTCAGCGGGGTGCTGTTTGTCCTGGGCGTTGTCTATTGCGCTCTCACGTTCTTTCGACCATACCGATTATGGTTCCTGCTTTGGATCGCCGTGGTAGTGATAGTAGGCACGTTCCCGCCCAATCTGTATATCGGGCGCTTTAGCACCCTCATTCCCCTGATGTTCATATTCATCTCCTTCATGATGGGGGATCTCGGTAGGCGGGTGGATCGGCGCAGAGGCGGGAATGAACAAAGATCGTTCGGTGCGTTTTTAGTGCTGCTGGCTATCGCTGCCTTCGTTCTCAACTTCACTACGTTCTTCGGACGGCAGATCAGTGATCCTCAGGTGAGACGGGCCTACGCGGACAGAGTCCTCGCCCTGTGCAACTACGCAGTGTCTCTGACGCCCGATACGTATGTCTACGTATGGGATCAACACCAGCTCCTGGACTACGTGTTCGTACCCAGCAACTACTCGTGGGCTTGCCATGCTGTACGAGGCGAGGCCGTTGACCGGATGGAGTCTGTCTTGCCAGCTAAGGTTCAAGCTGACCAGGTCGGATACATCTTTGTCAATCCTACCCAGACCGTTGATGAGCTGTCCCGGTTGATCGGTGAATTCCACCCCCAAGTCCTGGCCCCTTCTGCCGTCATCGAGGGGGAGCAGGACACCTATCGCATCGTGGCCTACCTCGTCTTGAGATGAGATCGCTGATTCTATCCACCGCTGCCCTCTCCCTGGCGGCCCTGGCTCAGGCTTGCATCGCGGCCGAAAGCACGGCTTGGGCGAAACCCGCCCGTCTCGCGGTGGCCCCTTACCTCTTCCTCGGCGGCCTAGTCCTTTTCATCCTCGCTTTTGCTAAACCCCTTCGTGGCCAGCGGAGGACAATTTGGTGGAAGGCCCTTTTGATCCTGCTGGGGCTGGTCCTCGCTTTTGTGGCCCATCGCTATCTGAGCCAGGGGGAGCATTTTCTCCTGGCTGTGGCTTTCGCCTTTCTCTCAGTCGTGCTCCTGGGCAGCGCCTTCGGGCAGGAGGATGAATCAGGCCCAAGGCACCCCATCAGGGGCGAGAGCCGGGTCACGACTACTGAGGGCCTCTTGCTGCTGGTGGCCGTTGCTACTGCCCTTTTGGCGCTGTTTGCCTGGTGGCGGGAACTGGACCCCGACGGCGCTTTGGTTCTCAATTGCCTCAGCTTGACGCTCTTCATCTCTGCCTTCTGGAGACTGGACCGCCGAGCGAGGATAGGGTCGCCCTCCCCAACTTCGGGGGGGATGAAGGGGGGGATGGAGTTTCTCCTGCTGGGGGTTATCGTCGTCGTTGCCGCCTTCATGCGCGGCTATCGGCTGGAGGAGATGCCCTACGGCGTCTGGTACGACGCGGGAGAGGCGGCACTGGAGGCGATAAAGATCTTGCAGGGCCAGCCCTTCACTCCCCTGGGGGTGTATTCTCCCAATAACCCCTCTCTCTTCTTCTACCTCCTCGCTCTGGCTTTCAAGCTCTTCGGTGTGAACCCCCTGACCATGCGCCTCCTGGTGGCCGTCATAGGCACGCTGACGGTAGTGGCCTTCTACTTCCTGATCAGGCTGGCCTTTGGGCAGAGGACGGCGCTCATCGCCGCCTCCCTCCTGGCCGTCTCCAGTTGGCACGTCAACTTCAGCCGCTTTGGCATGGGCTACAGCACCCTGGTGCCTCTCTTCGAGGTGACCACTCTCTATTACCTGCTCAAGGGGCTGCGCTCAGGCGGAAAGATGGATTTCGCCCTCGGCGGGCTGATGCTCGGCCTGGGTCTGTATTCCCATACCAGCTTCAGGATTTTCCCTTTCGTCATCCTGGCCTATTTGCTGTATGGGTTCGTGCTGCGTCGGGGTGGGGTCAGGGAGCGCCTCGGCGGGCTCGTCATTTGCGTGGTCATCTGCTTGCTGGTCTTCGCTCCCCTGGGGATCTATGCCGTCAGGCATCCCGAAGATTTCACCAGACGCATGGGGCAAACCTCTCTCTTTGCCTGGAGAAAGACGGCAGCGGGGAGGATAGCCGCCCTGGAGAACAACGTGCGCAAGCACGCGCTGATGTTCAACTACCGTGGCGATAGGAACGGGCGGCACGGCCTGCCCGGAGCGCCCACTCTCGACCTCATCGCTGCCCCTCTCCTCGTGCTGGGCTTCGGGTACTGTCTATTCCGCTGGCTGAGCCCTTCCCACTTCCTTCTGGCTATTTGGTTCCTCGTCGCCATGCAGGCCGGGATTCTCTCCCTCGACTGGGAAGCGCCGCAGGCGGCGCGTACCATCGTAGCCATCCCTGCTGTTTACGCCCTGGCCGCCGTGCCCCTGGGAAAAGCCTGGGAAGCCTGGCGCAAGCCTCATCGGGTCACTGCTCTCATCTCCACGCTTATGGTGGTGGCACTGATGCTGGCCGCTGGCTATCTCAATTACGACCGCTATTTCAACCAGCAGATGAACAACTCTGAAGTCTTCCACGCCTTCTCCACCGCCGATACCGCCGTGGCCTACTACGTCAATCAAATGGGCAGGGAGAGCTATCGCTACTACCTCCAGAACCAGGGCACGCCGGCTTTCCGATTCCTGGTGAATGGCCTCGACCGGACGCTGGACGAGCGCTTCTTCAGGATCGTGGATCACCTGCCTATCAGGGAGCAGAGCGACAAGGATGCGATCTACATCCTGGAGCCCTGGCGTGTGGCCCTCTCCCCGGAGTCCTTCTTCCGCTATTACCCCCAGGGCGTCTACCAGGAGATTGCGGATCCCTTCGGCAAGACCATGTTCTTCACCTTCAGCGTGAAGAGGGAGGACGTGGAGGCCATCCAAGGACTGACAGGCCGGTATTATGCAGGGGAGGATTTGAGCGGCCAGCCGCAGCTCACTCGTCGGGATGCTGCCATCGCCTTCGACTGGAGCAGCGAGAGCCCTCTTGGCCAGGAACCTTTTAGTGTTGCCTGGGAGGGGGCGATCTTCGTTCCTCAGTCGGGGACCTACGCTCTTGGCACCAGGTCGGCGGGCAGTTCACAGGTTCGTCTTGATGGGAGGTTGATCGTTGATAATCCAGTCCAGCGAGCCGGCGAGATAGAGCTGGTGGAGAGCAGCTTGACCGCTGCCAAGGGGTGGCATTCTCTGGGGGTCCAGTGCCTCGATTGCGCTGCAGGGCCTATGGAGTTCTATTGGACGGCGACTGGGAAAGAGCCAGAGATCGTGCCCCAGGAGAGCCTCTGTACCGTGCCTTTAGCGAGCAATGGACTGTTAGGGCGTTATTACCAGGGGACGGATTGGACCGAGTTGCCCGTTTTCCAGCAAGTGGACCCCATCATCTCCTTCCGCTGGCACGACGATCCACTGCCAGTGCCCTGGTGCGCTCAGTGGGAGGGCAAGATTCGCATCCAACAGGCGGGCGAGTATCGCTTCAGGATATACGCCAACGACTACGCCACCCTCTACATCCATGGCCAACAGGTCGCTGAGTATCCCTCCACGCCATCCGGCTCCATCCAGCTCGAAGCTGGTGAGTACGACTTCCTGGCCAAGTACAGCAACACCAAACACTACTCCGAGATGCGACTTTCCTGGACGCCGCCGGGCAGCTCGTCGTCAGAGGCCATTCCTACGGAGTTTCTTTTTCCTACGTACTGAGGTGCAACGCACTTATCGAAGTGCGTTGCACCTGAAACTTGAAGAATCTGGCGAGTGTGGTATAATTGGGCGCGATTTCAGGTCCTGCCGATGGCGGGGCTTTATTTTGAGGAGAGCCATGAAACTTCAAGAGTATCAATGCAAACGTATCTTCGCTCAGCACGGTGTGCCTGTCCCGGAGAGCGGAATAGCTGCCACCCCTCAGGAGGCTCGGGGGATTGCCAAGCGACTGGGCGAACCGGTGGTCGTCAAGGCCCAGGTGCTGGTAGGTGGCCGGGGCAAAGCGGGTGGCATCAAGGTAGCCCAGACGGCTGGGGAGGCGGAGGCTGTTGCTGCTCAAATCTTTTCTATGAATCTGAAGGGGTTGTCCGTCAGAACTGTCTTGGTTGAGGAGGCTGCCGACATCGCCAGCGAGATCTACCTGGCGATGGTCATTGACCGCGCGGCCAAGAGGCCGGTGATGATGGCTTCATCCGAGGGCGGGGTGGAGATCGAGGAAGTGGCCCGTCGGATGCCGGAGAAGATCATCAAAGTCCCCGTTGATCCCTTCCTGGGCCTGCTGGATTACCAGGTGCGTGAAGTGGCCTACGGAATCGGTCTGGACAGCGATCTGATACGAGGCTTTGGGAAGGTTGCCAGAGGGCTGTACACTGCTTTTGTGAACTGCGATGCATCCCTGGCCGAGATCAATCCCCTGGTCGCCACTGGCGACAGGACGCTGCTGGCCGTGGATGCCAAGATGATTCTGGACGACAATGCCCTCTTTCGCCACCCCGACCTGGCCGAGATGCGCAACCTGGAGGAAGAGACGCCAGCGGAGCACGAGGCGCGGGGATACGGCATAAGTTATGTCCAGCTCGACGGGACCATCGGCTGCATGGTCAACGGGGCGGGGCTGGCCATGGCCACCATGGACCTCACCAAGCTCTACGACGGTGCGCCCGCCAACTTCCTGGACATCGGCGGCGGGGCCAAGGCCGATAAGGTGGCGTCCGCCCTGCGCCTCATCCTCTCGGATGAAAACGTCCAGGCCGTGCTCTTCAACATCTTCGGCGGCATCACCCGTTGCGACGAAGTAGCCAGGGGTATCCTGACCGCGCTGGAAGAGGTCGAGACCGACGTACCCATGATCGCTCGTCTGGTGGGAACCAACGAGGAAGCGGGCAGGGCGATCCTGGCTGAGGCCGAAATGATCACTGCCACTACCCTGGAAGAGGCAGCCCAGAAAGCGGTAGCTGCTGCATCCACCTATGGAGAGCGAACAGCAGGATGAGCCACAGGGATTGCGTCTTTTGCAGCATCATTGCAGGTCGGGCCCCCGCCGAGGTGGTCTTCGAGGACGGGGAGACGCTGGCTTTCATGGACATCAACCCGGCCAATCCCGGTCACACCCTGGTCATCCCCAAGCGGCACGTGCGTAACCTCTACGAGTTGGACGAGGAGACGGCCACGGCGGCGATGAAGACGACAGTGAGGGTAGCCAGGGCGATCCAGAGGGCACTACAGCCCGATGGAATGAACCTGGTTCAGAGCAACGAGCGTGCAGGAGGCCAGGAAATATTTCACTTTCATATCCACATCATCCCGCGGTGGTACGGAGACGGTTTGCGCCTGGCCCGGCCGCCGGAGGTGAGAAGGACATTGCCTCTCAAGGAGGCGGCGGTCAGGATCCGCCGCGAGATGGGAAAAGAACAAGATTGAGGAGCTTCTTTGATGAGTATTCTAGTTGATAAGAACACCTGCCTTCTGGTCCAGGGCATCACCGGCCGCGAGGGGGAGTTTCACACTCGCCAGATGCTGGACTACGGCACCAAGGTGGTGGCTGGAGTGACGCCGGGCAAGGGGGGCATGGAGATAGCGGGCGTGCCTGTCTTCGATACGGTCAAGGAAGCTGTGAAGACGACCGGGGCCAACACGTCCATTATCTACGTGCCGTCCCGCTTTGCGCCGGACGCCATCTACGAGGCCGCCGACGCGGGTATTCCCCTCATTGTTTGCATCACCGAGGGGATACCGACGCTGGACATGATCAAAGTGAAGGCGTATCTGGACCAGAAAGGAGCGCGCCTGATTGGCCCCAACTGCCCTGGCCTGATCACACCCGGCCAGGCCAAGGTGGGCATCATGCCCGGCCACATCCATCGGCCGGGTTCAGTGGGGGTGGTTTCCCGCAGCGGCACTTTGACCTACGAAGTGGTCTATGACCTGACCACCCACGGCCTGGGCCAGTCTACTTGTGTGGGCATCGGCGGCGATCCCATTCCTGGCTCTGATTTCATTGACATCCTGACGCTATTCGAGGGGGATGAAGCCACCGAACAAGTGGTGCTCATCGGCGAGATAGGCGGCACCGACGAGGAGCGGGCGGCTGATTTCATCGCCAGCGAAATGGCCAAGCCGGTGGTCGCCTTCGTCGCCGGGAGAACCGCCCCGCCAGGCAAACGCATGGGCCACGCCGGGGCGATCATCCAGGGCGGCACGGGCACAGCGGCGGAGAAGATCGCGGCTCTGGAGGCGGTCGGCGTGAGGGTGGCCCGTTACCCCGGTGAGATACCTGGGCTGTTAACTTCTTGACAAAATCAGTGGAGGGTGTTATACTTCTGCGCCGGGATGGGGAAAACATCATAGCTTTCTGAAAGGGCAGATGGCGAATTCGGCGGGGGCACACTCCGGGGTTCCTCCGCCTTTTTTCGCTCAGTGAATATCAGTGTTTGAGATTGGGAAGCTGGAGTGCAGACGCAAGTCTGCTTCAGGCCTCATAAAGGCGGATTTGCGTCCACACTCCAGCAAGTTTTCTCACTTACTGAAGATGGAAGACGCAATGGGGAGGATGAAGTGAAGTATTGGCGAAAGCCGTTGGATATCGAGCAAGTAGAGCTCCCTCGTGGTCGAATCCGCATTTTGAGAGAACGGTGTAAGGGTTGTAGTTTCTGCGTGGAGTATTGTCCACGTCATGTGCTAGAAGTATCAGAAGAGTTCAACACCAAAGGTTATCACCCACCTCATGTCAAAGACGAGGCAGCTTGTGTCAATTGCGGCCTTTGCGAGATGCTCTGTCCTGAGTTTGCCATCTACTTGAATGGGGTAGAGAAGGAGCCAGTGCCATGAACAGAGATGGGGTTCTGACTGGTGAGTTCTTCATGATGGGGGATGTGGCCTGCGCCGAAGGTGCGATCTCCGCCGGTTGCCGCTTCTTTGGTGGCTACCCCATCACTCCGGCCACAGAAGTAGCAGAACGCATGGCTGCACGGATGCCCCAGGTAGGAGGGACCTATATCCAGATGGAGGATGAGTTGGCCTCCATGATCGCTGTGCTGGGGGCTTCGTGGGGCGGGGTTAAGTCCATGACGGCCACCTCGGGACCCGGTTTCAGCTTGATGATGGAGAACCTGGGCCTGGGGATCATGACCGAGACCCCCTGCGTGCTGGTGAACGTGCAGCGGGGTGGCCCTTCCACAGGATTGCCCACTCTGGTGGGACAGGGTGATATGATGCAGGCCCGCTGGGGATCGCATGGCCCCTATGAGATCATCGCTCTGTCTCCCAGTTCCCCTCAAGAGCTTTTCGACTTGACTATCCGCGCTTTCAACCTCTCTGAGAAATACCGCACTCCAGTGCTGGTTATGACCGACGCCGAAGTAGGACACATGACGGAGAAGGTGGTCATCCCTCCGCCAGAAGAGATCGAGACGTATCCCCGCCGTAAGCCCACTGTTCCTCCCGATGAATATCTACCCTATGTACCCGATGATGACCTCGTGCCTCCTATGGCCAACGCTGGCGAGGGTTACCGCTTCCACATCACGGGACTCACGCACGACGAGCGTGGCTACCCCGGCATGGATGCCGAAACCCAGGAGAGGCTGATCTACCGCTTGGTGGAGAAGATCAGAAGGAACAAGGACGACATCATCCAACTCGAAGAGGAGGGCCTGGAGGACGCTGAGGTCGTAGTTTGCTCCTATGGCATCTCCGCTCGCACGGCCCTCTGGCCAGTGGAGTTGGCCCGGAGAGAAGGCATCAAGGTGGGCACCTTGCGGCTGATCACGGTCTGGCCCTTTCCTGAGGAACGGATCAGAC
>CAZQDO010000160.1:0-11489 GCA_964592085.1 uncultured Anaerolineae bacterium
GTGTCCTATCGTCGAGATAAGCCACCCGGTCATCCAGCAGTAAGGCCGTGGTTTGCTCCTCCTCTTCCTGCTCGTGCACCACGTAAATGCGTACCTTCTCGCTCTCGACCTCGTTCCCGGCTGTGTCAAAGGCCACCACGTGGATCTGGTGGGTCTCGGTGTAGCCGTGGGTATCGGAGATGATGGTCCTTCCGTTGGCCCAGACCTGCATACGCATGCCCTCCGAGTCGGTAATCACCTGAGTGACAGTGATGACCTGAGTGGTCACACTGCCGTCTGGGTTTTGGACGATCTGGTTTTCCTGCACGGATGTGCCTGGCACGGGGATGGTGTCGGCCATCTCGATGGTCCACTTGGTGTTGTAAGGAGGTATGGTGCTGTAGCTCAGCAAGCTATCGTCCAGGTAGAACTCCACCCGATCCATAGAGAAGTTGTCCACCGCAGTGGCCGAGATGTTGACCCATTCATCGTACTCCATGTAATAGATACGGCTATCGTAGGGATAGATGAGCTCGATCTCTGGCGGGGTGTTGTCCACTGTGACCTGGGTGGTGCTCTTTCTATAGTTTCCTCCCCCATCTAACACCGACAGTTGGAGGGTGTAGAGCCCGTCCAGATCGCTCACGTCCCAATACTCCAGGGGAGCGTTACTGACCTGACCGTAGTGATCGCCGCCGATCTGGATCCAGGCCGAGGGGTTTAGGCCCTGGCCGTACTCCAGGCGATAGAGCTGAAAGTTCTGGGCCTTGGCGTTGCCGATGATGGGGATTGTCTCCCGAAGGTAGGCATAGGGAGCAGGGCTAATGATGGCTACGTCCCCAGAAGCCCGGCTGGAACCATAGGCCGTGTCGTATTGAGTCGGCGGCTGAGGGATGCCTTCCTGGCGCACCCAGTCGGCAGCCTCCGGGGGATAGATCTCATAGACCACCTCGTCCACCAGTTCGGGCGGGGTGTACACTGTGGCCAGCTTGCCCGTCTCCCTGTTGACCCGAAATACCTGATGGACGTTGCAGTAGGTTGTAGGGGCTGTCCCCTCAATGAAGATCCC
Organism: uncultured Anaerolineae bacterium; assembly: GCA_964592085.1. Lineage (GTDB taxonomy): Bacteria > Chloroflexota > Anaerolineae > VGOG01 > VGOG01 > CAZQDO01. The sequence continues at coordinate 1,049 of CAZQDO010000160.1, forward strand.
TTTGATCTTGTGAGGACAGTGCTCCGTGGGCAACATGCCCGAGACGGAACAGACCTCCACCTCCTCAAAGCCGGGTGGTCTTTGGAATTCTTCCACAGGCATCCCCTCCAGCACCTTCTCCACGAAGTCGTGCCAGATGGGGCCCGCTCCGCTCCCTCCCGGTACGTGGTCCATGGCCTCGTTGCCACTGTTGCCCACCCAGACGCCGGTGGCTATTTGGGGGGTGTAGCCAATGGTCCAGGCATCGCGGAAATCGTTGGTGGTGCCGGTCTTGGCAGCGGCCGGACGGCTGACTTCGACGAGCTCAGTCGGGCCGAGGTACAGCGGGCTTTCCCATCCAAAGGCTGGCGCCCGAGCGGCGTTGTCGGACAGGACGTCGGTGAGGAGATAGGCCAACTGGGGACTCAGCACCTCTCTGGTCTCAGGGGTAGTGTATTGCCAAATGACGTTCCCTTCTCGATCCTCGACCCGCAGGATGGCCACCGGGTCCAGTTCGCGGTAGCCCAGTTGCGGCTCCTCCACAGGCACTCCAGCCATGGTCCCGCCGTTGGCGAACACGCTAAAGGCGTAGGTCATATCCAGCAACTTGACCTCGCCTCCGCCCAAAGTCAGGCTCAACCCATAGTAATCCTCGTTCAGGGTGGTTACGCCCAGACGGTGGGCGGTGTTGAGAACGTTCTCCAGCCCGACCATGTCCAGCACCTTAACGGCTGGCATGTTAATCGAGCGGGCCAGGGCCTGGCGTATGCTCACGGGGCCGTGATACTTGCGGTCATAGTTCTCCGGCACGTAAGGTGGATTGGGCGGGTCAAGGAAGGCAGTGCGCACATCCATGATCATGGTCGCGGCTGTGTAGCCCTGTGAGAAAGCGGTCACGTAGGTAAACGGCTTGAATGACGAGCCAGGCTGGCGATCGGCCAAAGCCACGTTAACCTCGCCGGCGATTTTATCGTCCCAGTAGTCCAGGCTGCCCAACATGACCAGGATCTCGCCGGTTCGGGGGGTGATGACTACCACGGCGGCGTTGGAGACATTGCGCTCTTCAGCTTGCAGCTTGGCCACGTGTTCCCGCGCGATTTCCAGAGCCTGGTCTTGCATCTCCAGGTCTATGGTGGTGTAGACTCGCAGCCCACCACGGTGTACCAGCTCCGGGCCGAGCATCTCCTCCAGGCGCTTGCGGGCATAGATGGCGAAGTGGGGAGCGATGAGGTCGTAGCGCTCTTCGCGGGCTTTGATATCCAGCCTTTGATACTTGGCGGCAATGGACTCTTCAGTGGTGATGTAGCCCTGACGCACCATGGCGTCCAGCACCAGGTGTTGGCGCTTACGAGCCTCCCCTGGATTATCAATGGGATTCAGGCCGGGGTACTGAGGCACAGCAGCCAGCATGGCACATTCGGCCAAATCCAGCTCCTGGACAGGCTTATCAAAGTAGACCTTGGCCGCCGCTTCCACACCGTAGGCCAGGTTGCCGTAGAAGTTGGAGTTCAGGTACCATGCCAGAATCTGATCTTTGCTATAGCGCCGCGAGATCTCCAGAGCCAGAATAAGCTCCTTGATCTTCCGGGAGTAGAGCACCTGGTATCTCTCCTCCAAAGGGATCAGCACGTTCTTGATCAACTGCATGGTGATGGTGCTGCCGCCCTGAACCTGGCCGCCTCGTAGGTTGTAGTAATAAAAGGCGCGGGCAAAGCCCCTGATATCGAAGCCAGGATTCTCGTAGAAGGTCTTGTCCTCAATGGCGACGGTAGCCTGACTCAGGTAAAGCGGCATCTGATCCAGCGGGACCCAGGTGCGGTCCCCAAACCGTGGGTCGAAAATCTCGTACAGGAGGACCTGACCGCTGCGGTCGTAGATCTTGGTAGTCTCGAATTCTTGCTGCTCCGTCTCGATTCGGCCAGGGTCGGGCAGGTCCTTGGCGTAATAGGTGTAGACGCCAACCACCGTGCCGATGCCTACAAGCCCAAGCACAGTGACCGCCAAAAAGGCTATGGCTACTGCGCCAATAAGCAAACGCAAAAGCAAACCGCTATTGCCATTCTTCTTTTTACGTCGGCGCAAAATGCGCCGTTTGGTATTGATGTTCATGGTTGGTTCTCCACGGCAAATCGTGCTCTGCTGAACCTTGCCCTAATGATAACCAAAAAAGGCAAAAAGTGCAAATCGCCAGGGTATCACGTTTGACGCTTGACGTTTTGGGCTTTCGCTGGTATGATTGGGGGCATGGGTAGAATTCGGGGACGGACGATTGCTGTCTTGGGGTTTCTCGCCTTTGCGCTCGTCGCCTTGCTTATTTGGCGTAGGCCCTTTCTATATTTCTTCGCTGACCGGGCCAGGGTGCAGGAGTTCGTGATGAGGTTTGGGTACTGGGCTCCGCTGGCAACCATCCTGTTGCACGTGGCCCAGGTGCTCCTGGCACCCATCCCCGGCCAGGTGATAGACGCCGTCAACGGCTACCTCTTTGGCGCGGCCTGGGGGACTTTCTATAGCCTGGTCGGGATCATTGCCGGCTCCGGCTTGGCCATGGCCCTGGCGCGACGCTTCGGGCGGCCCTGGGCGGAGAGGCTGATCAAAAGAGAGATGTTGGAACGTCTCGATGTCTACTCACGGCAGAGAGGGGCTCTTTTCCTGTTTCTCGTCTTCCTCTTCCCATTCCTGCCCGACGATGTGGCCTGCTTCCTGGCTGGGCTCACTCTCCTGCCCCTACCTGAACTCCTTGTATTGGCCGCCATCGGCCGCCTGCCAGGCATTCTCGTAGCCAACCTGGTGGGCGCTAACGCTGCTGCTCTCACTCGAACCCAGGTAGTGTTCTTCCTCGCTGGCTTGGTCGTCATCGCGCTGGCTTTTTGGCGCTATCAGGAGAAGATAGAGATGACGATGCTGAAAGCGACAGCGTGGCTTAGCGATAAGCTGGGACCTGCGAGATGATGAGGGTTATCGGCCCTGGGCACCGGCTGCTACTACACCACTAAGCGTTCGATCATCAAGGGGATGGTCTATCGGGCCATCGCTCTCAAGGAGAGGCTGGAGGGCTTGTACATTTGCTTGCTCTGTCTTAAAGTGCTATAATACGCCAGGGTGTGGACATGGATAAAGATGCTTTGCTTACAGGCCAAGAGACGAAACTGAGCTACGTCGAGGTGGAGCACATCGCTGAATTGGCGAAGCTCAGCCTGACCGACGCAGAAAAGGAGCAGTTCAGAGAGCAGCTCTCGGCCATTCTGGAGTACGCCGAGATATTGCAGCGGTTGGATACCGAGGCCATCCCTCCCACAGCCACGGTACTCCCCTTGCGGAACGTGATGGTGGCCGACGAGGTCAAGCCCTCCTTCCCCCGCGAAGACGTCCTGGCCAATGCACCTGAGGCTGAGAACGGCTGCTTCAAGGTACAAGCGATCCTGGAGTGAACGATTCATGGCACGAATGGCGATAAAGAAACCCCTCTCCTATACCCTGCAGCCTGACGAACTGCGCGCCATTGAAGAGTTCAAGAGGAGACTCCTCGCCGAATTGCCTGGCCAGGTTAAGGACATCATCCTCTTTGATTCCAAAGCGCGGGGTGATGCCCATTCCGGCTCGGACATAGACCTGCTGGTCATCGTGGACCGCAGGGCGCCAGAGGTGGATGGTGCCATCAGCGGCATCACGGCTGAAACTCTCTTGGAGCAGCAGATAGACATCTCGGCCCTCGATTTCACCACTGACCAGATAGCTGAGTCGGCAGCCATTGACACGCCGTTTATTCGCAACGTGGCCGATGAGGGAATCGTGTTGAAAGGAGAGCCTGTCGCGGTGGGAAAAGGAGATCCGGCTAAGGTGGCGCAAGGGTTTATTGAATCGGCACACGGCCGCCTTCGTTCTGCTAGAGCGTTACGGGAAATCGGCGAATATGGCCATACGATGTCCCCGGTCTACTACGCCTTCCTGGATGCCGCCGACGCGGCGCTGGCTGCCCGCACTATCCGCACCAGGTCTCACGCTGGTACCTTCTCCCTCTTCGGCTTGCACTTCATCAAGCCGGGGCTGGTGGAAGCCAAGTACAGCGACTGGTTCAAACAGTCCCACAAGTTCCACCTGGACGCCGACTATGAGCGAAAGCGAGATTTCACGGCTGAGCAGGTCAACGAGGCCATTGACCAGGCAGCAGAGTTCGTGGGAGTGATCGAAAGCCTGTTGCCGTCTCTGTTGGAGAGCTAGCTTGGAATTATATCAACTGACCATCCACGAAGCCCAGGAGTTGTTGAGAAAGGGCGAGATCTCGGCCGTCGAATTGACTCAAGCCGTTGTTGACCGCATCGTGGAGGTTGATAACCAGGTCAAGGCATATCTCGCCATCACCCCTGAATGGGCTCTGGAGCAAGCAGAGGAGGCCGATCATCGGATCGCAGCCTGGCGAGTAGGGCAAGTTGGCAACCTGCCCAACCTCAATCCCCTGACCGGTATACCCCTGGCCATCAAAGACGTGATGTGCGTAGCGGGCGTGCCGACCACCTGTGGCTCCAGGATCCTGAAGAACTTCATCCCGCCCTATGACGCCACGGTGATCGAGCATCTGCGCCAGAGTGGTGCCATCATCCTGGGGAAGACCAACATGGACGAGTTCGCCATGGGCTCCTCCACGGAGAACTCAGGCTTTTTCCCCACCCACAACCCCTGGGATCTCAGCCGGGTACCCGGTGGCTCCAGCGGAGGCAGCGCCGCAGCCCTGGCCGCCGACGAGTGCCTGGGCGCTCTGGGTTCTGATACCGGCGGCAGTGTGCGCCAGCCAGCCGCCTTCTGCGGTGTGGCCGGCCTGAAGTCCACCTATGGCCGTGTCTCTCGCTATGGCCTGGTGGCTTTTGCTTCCTCGCTGGACCAGATCGGCCCCTTCGGCAAAGACGTTACCGACTGCGCCATTATGTTGCAGGCCATCGCCCATTACGACCCCCACGATTCTACCTCAATGGATGCGCCTACTCCCAACTACGTCCAGGCCCTCGTCCCTGACATCCGAGGAATGAGGGTTGGCGTTCCCAGGGAGTACTTTGTGGAGGGGATGCAGCCTGGCGTGGAGGCAGCGGTGCGAGCAGCCATAGACAAGATAGCTGACCTGGGCGCAGAGGTGAACGAGGTTTCGCTCCCCCACACCGAGTATTCCCTGCCCGCCTACTACCTGATTGCCCCGGCCGAGGCTTCGGCCAATTTGGCCCGTTACGATGGCGTGAAATACGGCTACTCCCACTCCGAGGCAAAGGACGTGTGGGACGCCTACCGCCAGACCCGGCAGAGCGGCTTCGGTGCTGAGGTCAAGCGGCGCATCATGCTGGGCACCTATGCCCTTTCGGCGGGCTACTACGATGCCTACTACCTCAAGGCCCAAAAGGTGCGCACCCTCATCAAGCGCGATTTCGACGAGGCTTTCAAAGAATTCGATGTGTTGGTAGCTCCCACCTCTCCCACGGTGGCCTTCAAGATCGGCGAGAAGGTGGACGACCCGCTGCAGATGTACCTCTCCGATGTCTTCACCCTATCCCTGAACCTGGCCGGCATCTGCGGTATCTCCATCCCCTGTGGCCTGGCCGACGGATTGCCTGTGGGCCTGCAGATCATGGGCGATGCCTTCGCCGAGGAAGCGGTTCTGCGCGTGGCTTATGCTTATGAACAAGCCACGGGGTGGCATAAGTGTAGGCCCGTGTTGTGAGCAGTGAGCTGGAGATGTTTCTGTTTCTTGATCGAATAGGAGGAGCCAATGACTCTTAAAGTCATCCTAGAAGAAGGGGCAGACGGCTATATCATCGCTGAGTGCCCACAAATTCCAGGCTGTATGTCTCAGGGCGAAACAAGAGAGGAGGCTTTGACCAACATCAAGGATGCTATCCAAGCCTGCCTTAAGGTCATGATGGAAGATATGATCGCGGCCAGCACCGTTCCAGCAGGGTGAAGTACGGAGACATTTACGTGCATCTGTCAATCCCTGACCATCGAGAAGTTGACAGGAGATTGCTACACAAGCTGGTGAAGATGGCTGGATTGACCAATAAGCAGTTTCGCGAAGCTCATGATGAGCTGTGATAGGATCACACCAGAAAAGGAAACAACAAACATGAAAATCACCAAAGCCGTCATCGCTGCCGCCGGGCTGGGGACGCGCTTCCTGCCGGCCACCAAAGCTATGCCCAAGGAGATGCTCCCCCTGCTGGATCGGCCCATCCTCCAACACGTGGTGGAAGAAGCCGTGAACTCTGGCATTACCGACATCATCTTGGTGATCCGCCGTGGCAGTCACGCCATCACGGACCATTTCGATTCAGTACCCGAATTGGAACGGACTCTGGAGGCAACAGGCAAATGGCATTATCTGGAAGAGGTCAGGCGCGTCTCACAGTTGGCCAACTTCGCCTTCGTCCGCCAGGGGGACGATCTGCCCTACGGCAACGGCACCCCACTGTTGGCGGCCAGCCCCTTCATTAGCAAGGACGAGATATTTACCTACATGTTCGGCGACGATGTGATTGACGCCGACCCGCCCGGCCTGCGCCAGGTGATGGACGCCTACGAGCGCTACCAGCCTGCCGCTGCCATGGCCACCTACGAGGTGCCCTGGGAGGAAAACCACCTCTACGGCTCCATCAAGCTGAAAGAGGACACAGAGGCTCCAGAAATTGAGAACCTCATTGAGAAGCCTGAGCCGGGGAAGGCCCTATCCAATCTCGTTCAGATAGGAAGGTTCGTCGTTCCCTATGAAATCATAGAAATCCTGGAGGAACGGGAACTGGGCAAGGGAGGGGAGCTGTGGATGGCCGACGCCATGTTGACCCTGGCCCAGCGAAAGCGGGTCGTGGTCCAGCCGATCAAGGGGACCTGGTACACCACCGGCGACCCGCTACGCTTCTTGCAAACCTTCATCGCCCTGGCCCTCAAGGACGAGCGCATCGGTCCAAAGCTCCGCGAATATCTGAGAGGACTCAAACTGTAGTGCCATGGAATTGATGGTCGAGTGTTATTCGGGATATACCTATGCTCAGGAGCCCCGCGCTTTCACCTGGCATAGCGAGCGCCATGTCGTCGCGGCAGTGGAACGGACCTGGCGCGCGCCTGAGGGGCCCCATTTCCTGGTGCGCACCAGGGAGGGCGGTTTCTTCGAGTTGACCTACGACGAGGTTGAACATACGTGGAGCGCAAAGGAGCGTCTGGCCACAGCGAGGCCTCGTGTTGAAGGTTCAAATCAAAGTCCATTCAAGGAGGAAGATCAACGATGATCATCGGAGTGTCGAAGGAGATCAAGACGGCCGAGAACAGGGTCGGCGCCACACCAGCCGGAGTGGACATGCTGGTCAAGGCAGGACACAAAGTCCTCGTCGAGAAGGGGGCTGGCGAGGGGAGCGGCTTCTCTGACCAGGAGTACAGGCGGGCCGGAGCTGAGATAGTCCCCACCGCCGCCGACGCCTGGGGAGCCGAGATGGTGCTCAAGGTCAAAGAGCCTATCGAGCCAGAATACCAGTTCTTCCGTGAAGACCTACTTTTATTTACTTATCTTCACCTCGCTAATCCGAAACTGGAGGATTTAACCAGGCTCCTGATGGAAGAGAAGGTGACCGCCGTGGCTTACGAGACGGTCGAGCTGCCGAACGGCGAACTGCCCTTGCTGGAGCCCATGAGCGAAGTGGCCGGCAGGATGGCAGTACAGGTGGCTGCTCATTATCTGGAAAAGCCCAGCGGCGGACGGGGCAAGCTTCTGGGTGGGGTGCCCGGCGTCCCTCCCTGTACCGTGGCTGTCATCGGAGTCGGCACGGTGGGGAGGAACGCAGTGGAGATGGCCCTCGGCATGGGAGCCAGTGTCACGGCCATTGATCTCAGGATAGATAGGCTTCGTCACCTGGGCGAGATATTTCAGGGTAATCTCGTCACTTTGAGCTCGAACCCTCTCAACGTCGCCGAGGCCGTCAGGCGCGCCGACGCCGTGATCGGAGCGGTGCTGGTCACTGGCGCGCGGGCGCCTCACGTGATCACGCGGGAGATGGTGAGGAGCATGAATCCGGGCAGCGTGATCGTTGACGTGGCCATTGACCAGGGCGGCTGCATTGAGACGGCCCGCCCTACCACCCACACTGATCCCATCTATATCGAAGAGGGTGTGATTCATTACTGCGTCACCAATATGCCCGGTGCCGTGCCGCGCACTTCGACCTATGCTTTGACCAATGCTACCCTGCCCTATGCCCTTCAACTGGCCAACCGGGGTTTCGTCGAGGCGGTGAAGAGCAATGCAGCCCTGGCTAAAGGGGTGAACACTTACAAAGGCAAGGTCACTTGCAACGGAGTGGCCAGCGCTCACGGGTTGGAGCGCAAGCCATTGGAGACGCTGCTCTAGGTATGTAGGAGGGAGAAACATGGACATCTTGACATTGAAGATGCCTAAGGATCTGTTGGCCATCTTGAAAAAACGGGCTGTGGAGAGAGGAGAGGAACCACAAAAGGTGGCATTGAGTATCCTCCAGAAAGAACTAGCCCCAGAAGCCAAGAGCGAGCGGGAGCGGGTCGTTCAGGCATTGGAGGATTCTGGGCTCATCCGTCCCTTAAGCCCGGAACTGCGGGAGAAGTACGTGCGTTGCCTGGATCCTATCGAGCGGGAGAGGATACGCCAGGAGTTAGCTCAAAAGACTTTCACTCCGCCGCTCAGTGAGATCATCATCCAAAGTCGGGGAGATCGCTAGATGCCGACATACTACCTGGATGCCAGTGCCACTGTCAAGCGTTATGTCTCGGAGATGGGCAGTGTCTGGGTGCAGACTCTGTGCAGCAATGAGGAAAACACTTTAATCATGGCCGAGATCACCCTGGCTGAGGTTGCGTCTGCCTTCGCCCGGGCAGCACGAGGCGGTAGAATCTCGGCTGAGGAGCGGCTGAGCTACCTAGACCTTTTCGTCGGCGATTGTGCTGAACGCTATCGCTTGGTGGCCATCGAAAGGACGATTGTCAATAGTGCTGTTGATCTGACGCAGAGCCATTGCCTGCGCGGCTACGATGCTGTCCACCTGGCGACAGCCCTTGCCATGAACGCAGAATTACTCCGCAAGCAATTGCCGCCCCTCACCTTCGTCTCCGCCGACGAGGAACTGCTGGAAGCAGCCGAGGCTGAGGGATTGGTTGCCGAGAATCCCAACCTGTACGTGTAGGAGAATGCCGTGGATTACGAAGCCGTCATCGGCATTGAGGTTCACGCCCAACTGCTAACCGAATCCAAGATGTTCTGCCGCTGCAGCGCCGATTACGCTGCGGCAGAGCCCAATACCCATGTCTGCCCCGTCTGCCTGGGGATGCCAGGCGTGTTGCCCGTCATCAACCAAAAGGCCATAGAGTGCACCGTGATGACCGCCCTGGCCCTCCATTGCCGCATCCCTGAGTTCTCCAAATTCGACCGCAAGAACTACTTCTACCCCGACCTGCCGAAAGGATACCAGATCTCCCAGTACGACTTCCCCCTCTCACGTGATGGCTGGCTGGAAATCGAGTTGGACGGGGAACCCAAACGCATCGGCATCCATCGGGTGCACCTGGAAGAGGACACGGCTAAACTGGTTCACGTGGATGGACATAGCCTGGTGGACTTCAACCGCGCCGGCGTGCCCCTCATGGAGATCGTCAGCGAGTCCGACATCCACTCCCCCGAGGAGGCATATAACTACCTGGGCAAGCTGCGCCAAGTCCTACACTATCTGGGCGTCTCCTCGGGCAGCATGGAAGAGGGCGCCATGCGCTGCGAGCCCAACATCTCCCTGCGGCCCAAGGGTACCAACAAGCTCGGCACGAAGGTGGAGGTGAAGAACCTCAACAGTTTTCACTCGGTGAAGCTGGCCCTGGAGTACGAGATCGAACGGCAGGCCAAGATCCTGGAAGCTGGTGGACGCATCGAGCAGGTGACGATGGGGTGGGATGAAGCACGGGGCGTCACTGTGGTGCAACGCAGCAAGGAATACGCCCACGACTATCGCTACTTTCCAGAGCCGGACTTGCCTCCTCTCATCCTCAGTCAGGAGTGGGTGGAAGGAATCCGGGCCAGGTTGCCCGAGTTGTCCGACGCCAAGCGGACTCGCTTCATGGAGCAGTGCGGGTTGTCCCGCTACGACGCTGAGGTGCTGACGGCAGAGAGGCCGGTGGCCGACTACTTTGAAGCTTGCGTCCGGGTTTATCCCGATGCTAAGGCTGTAGCCAATTGGATCACTGGCGAGTTGTTCCGTCTGCTCAAAGCCAGTGACACAGGAATGGAGGCGGTCAAGATCACTCCCGATGCGTTGGCTGAACTGCTCACCCTGGTGGAGAAAGGCACCATCAGCATCAGCATCGCCAAAGACGTTTTTTCCGAGATGTTCGAGACGGGCCATCCTGCCTCTCAGATCGTCAAGGAGAGGGGCCTGGTGCAGATCAGCGATGCCGAGGAGCTCTCGCGCATCGTCGAGCAGGT
>CAZQDO010000161.1:0-11479 GCA_964592085.1 uncultured Anaerolineae bacterium
TGACTAGGAAATCAGAAAATCAGGGAACCAGGCATTTCCTGATTCCCTGATCCCCTGATTACTGATTTTATACGCAATAATTATACGCCCTTCGACCGAAATTGTCAAGTTAGACAGTGCCCACGATTGAGCGCAGGTAGGTTTCGATAAAACCGTCCAAGTCCCCGTCGAGGACGGCTTCGGCGTTGCCTGTTTCGTAGCCAGTGCGCAAGTCCTTGACCATTTTGTAGGGATGCAGCACGTAGGAACGGATCTGGTTGCCCCAGCCAGCCTCGACGTGCTTGCCCTTGAGGCGCGCCTGTTCCGCCTCCTGTTTCTCCTGCTCAAGATCGAAGAGACGAGCTCGCAGGATCTTCATGGCCGACTCCCGATTCTGGGCCTGCGAGCGCTCGTTCTGGCAAGTGACGACGATTCCCGTGGGCAAATGGGTGATGCGCACCGCCGAGCTGGTCTTCTGCATGTGCTGCCCGCCGGGCCCACTGGAGCGATAAGTATCAATGCGCACGTCATCAGGATTTATGTCCACTTCGATCTCCTCCCCGATGTCGGGCCAGACCTCCACCAGGGCAAAGGAGGTGTGCCGCCGGTGGGCAGCATCAAAGGGAGACAGGCGCACCAGGCGGTGAACACCTCTCTCCGCCTTCAGGTAGCCATAGGCATGATCTCCTTCAACACTGACGATAACCCTCTTCAGACCCGCTTCTTCACCTTCCATGCTGTCCAGGACGCTGGTCTTGTAGCCGCGCCCCTCGGTCCAGCGCAGGTACATCCTGAGCAGCATCTCCGCCCAATCCTGAGCCTCGGTGCCACCTGCCCCGGCGTGGATGGCCAGAATGGCGTCGCCCTTGTCGTGGGGGCCTGAGAAGAGCAGCCAGAACTCCAGACGCTCCAACTCAGCCCCAATGGCCTCAGCCTCGCCAGCTACATCGCCAACCATGGCCTCGTCCTCATCGGTGATGGCCAAATCGAGGAGGGTCTGGGCATCGGCCACCCGCCCTGTCAGCTCCTTCCAGGTTTCCACCTCGTCATTGAGGGAAGCCAGCTTCCGCATCACGGCCTGGGCCTCATCTGGGTGATCCCAGAAATCGGGTTGGGTCGCCCGATGCTCCAGCCGTGCTATCTCCTGCTCCTTGCTGGCTAAGTCAAAGACGCTCCTTCATCTGTTCGATGCGCTGTTCCAATTCGCTCAGTTTGCTAATCAACTCTTCCATCAACTATACCTCCTAATTCTATCGGACACGATTACCGAGTTAACGAGTGACCCGTTACCTCATCCCTCGTTGCCTCGTTACCTCATTGCCTCGTCGCCTCATTTCTACTCACTGAACAACCCCTCCACGAAAGCCTGGGCGTCGAACTCGGCTATGTCCCTGATACCCTCGCCGGTGCCCACGAAGCGGATGGGTAGGCCCAGCTCCCTGGCAATGGCGAAGACCACACCGCCCTTGGCCGTGCCATCCAGCTTGGCCAGGAAGATGCCTGTCACCTCCACGTCGTCTTTGAAGTGCTTGGCCTGAGCCAGCGCATTCTGCCCGGTGGTGGCATCCAACACCAGGAGCGTCTCGTGGGGAGCATCGTGCACCTGCTTGGCCGCCACGCCTCGCACCTTCTTGAGCTCCTGCATCAGGTTGTACTTGGTGTGCAGACGACCCGCCGTGTCCACGATGAGCATGTCTACACCACGAGATCGAGCGGCCCGGATGGCGTCGTAGATCACGGCCCCCGGATCGGCTCCAGGCTGATGGGCGATGACGTCGCAGTCAGCGCGCTGCCCCCAGATCTTGAGTTGATCAATGGCCGCCGCCCGGAAGGTATCGGCCGCGCCGAGGATGACTTTTTTGCCCAGCTCCTGGTAGTAATGCGCCAGCTTGGCGATGCTGGTGGTCTTGCCCGAACCATTGGTTCCCACCACCAGGACGACCGTGAGCAAGCGCGGCTCGTTGATGCCCAAAGGAGGGCCGCTGTCCAACATGGCTACCAGCTCCTCCTTTAGCATCCCCTCCACAGCTCTGGCGTCACGCACTCGCTCTTTGGCGACGCGCTCTCGCAGCCTCTCCACAAGCTCAATGGTGGTGCTCACCCCGACGTCGGCCTGGATCAGGAGCTCCTCCAGCTCCTCCCATAGCTCCTCGGTGACATCCCTGGCCCCAAACAGACCAGCGACCCGCCCGAAAAAGGACTGGCGGGTGCGCGTCAAGCTGTCTTTTAGCTTTCCCGAACGACCAAACATGCGCAGTCTTACCTCCGGCGATATTATACTACAAAGAGGCGATTATGACAAAGATGCGCGACTGTACGGCGTGAATGGTGTTGTTATTCTTGAGTTAAAAGAGCACTTGTGGTATAATCTCGTTCGGGAGGGTCCCCAATGCAGTTGACACATCTTGATGACGAGGGCCGCGCCCGCATGGTGGACGTGGGTGGCAAATCCGACACGGACCGGGTGGCGGTGGCGAAGGGCGAGATCACTATGCACCCTGAGACGCTGGCCCTGATCCAGGAGGGGGGCATCTCCAAGGGCGATGTTCTGGCCGTGGCACAGGTGGCGGGCGTCATGGCCGCCAAGCGCACCCATGCTCTGATTCCCTTGTGCCATCCCCTGCTCCTGACCCACGTGTCCGTCGAGTTCGCGCCCAACGAGGCCGACCATCTCATTGAGATCACCGCCACGGTGAAGACCACAGGCAAGACGGGTGTGGAGATGGAAGCCCTGACCGCCGTCGCTGTGGCCGCACTGACCATCTACGACATGTGCAAGGCCTTAGATCGGGCCATGCACATCACCAACATCCGCCTGGTCCGCAAGAGCGGAGGCAAGAGCGGTGAGATCATACTGGAGTAAAAAGACGAGGAGGTGACAGATGTCTATGACACAGGAAGCCACCCCAATCCTTGAATACGCTGACAGGATCTTCGCACCCCTTGTACGAGAAGGGATATTCAAAAGCTATGACGAACTTCTCAAGAGCCTTCTCTCGGACTACATTGATCGGCAAATTGCCCTCTTTGAAGGACAAGCAAGGGATTTTGAAGCAAAGCATGGGATGACTTTTGAGGAGTATACTCATAGTTTGAAGGGAAGGGCCTCGATTGCAGAAGAAGATGAGTGGATGGATTGGGAGGAGGCCCTCGTATTCCTAAGAAAGTGGAAAAAAGTAAAGAGGCAGACCGCGGATGCAGCCTCATGAACAATTGCTAGCGCTTTTAGCTGAGAGCCCTATCATCAAAGGGCATCGGACAGTCGAGCTAAAGATAGTTGACCAAGAGACTTTCTCTTTCAAAGTCAGGGCCAAGATCACCGACGAATTTAGCTTGCAGATTCGCTACCTGCAAAATGGAGAGTTCGTCCGTTACTCCTATCAACTATTCACCACAAGGGCAATCCTCCGTTGGGATAACGCCGAGCATTTCTTGGAACTACCCAATTTTCCCCATCACTTTCATGATGAGAAGGGCGATAGGCACAGTTCCAAGCTCAAGGGCGAACTGCTTTCTGATGTTCAAGTGGTATTGGTCGAGGTTGAGAAGTATTTGAAAGAGAAAGACATTCTCCTTGTGGGAGCAGGACAATGAAAGGAACCATCGTCGCCGTTTGTACCAGCAATAAGAAGGGAATACGCAAAAACAACGTGGGGGAAGCCCAGTTGAAGGTGGATTGGGGTATCGTTGGCGACGCCCACGCCGACGACTGGCACCGCCAGGTGAGTCTGCTGGCCCTGGAGAGTATCGAGAAGATGCGCGCCCTGGGCCTCAACGTCGGGCCAGGCAGCTTTGCCGAGAACCTCACTACTCAGGGCATGGACTTGCTGGCCCTGCCCCTCGGCTCGCAAGTGCGAGTCGGCGACCAGGCCGTACTCGAAATCACCCAGCATGGCAAGATCTGCCACGACCGCTGCGCCATCTACCACCAGGTCGGCGATTGTGTCATGCCCCGCGAGGGCATCTTCGGCAAGGTCATCCAGGGAGGTCAGGTTAAGGCAGGCGACACAATCGAGACAGTGGAGGCTACCGACCCGCAATGAATTTCCGATGCCTATCCTGCCAACGCATCTATCCCCAAGACACGTACCGATGGCGCTGCGACTGCGGCGGCGTCTTCGAGCTGGAGGGTGCCCCTGGCTTCGCCCAAAATGAGATCCAGATAGGCGATTTCAGCCTGTGGCGTTATCGAGCCATGCTGCCGCTGAAGTACGAGGACGGCGTCATCTCCCTGGGCGAGGGTCTCACCCCCCTGGTCGAAACCCAGATCTATGGCACCAGGATCCACTGCAAATTGGAATTCCTGGCCCCCACGGGGTCTTTCAAAGACCGAGGTACAGCGGTGTTAGTCAACGCGCTGAGAGAGCTGGGCGTGAAGAGGATGGTGGAGGATTCCTCGGGCAACGCAGGGGCCAGCCTGGCTGCCTATGCCGCCCGGGCCGGCATAGAGGCCGAGATCTACGTGCCGGCCTACGCTTCACCTAACAAGCTCACTCAGATCTCCGTCTACGGGGCCAAGCTGGTGAAAGTGGCAGGGCCTCGCGAGAGAGCCAACCAGGCGGTTCAGGAAGCGGCCGCCAGGGGCGTCTATTATGCCAGCCACTACTACAACCCCTTCACCCTGGAGGGCCTGAAGACCATAGCCTACGAAATCTGGGAGCAACTGGGCCGGCACGCTCCTGACAACCTGGTTTTGCCCGTCGGTCACGGCACGCTGCTGTTGGGAGCCTACCGTGGCTTCAAGGACCTGCTGACAGCCGGCCTGATCGAAGGGCCACCTCGCCTCTTCGCTGTCCAGGCTGAGCCCTGCGCGCCCCTATATGAAGCTTATCAAAGAGAGATGGACGATGCCTTCCCCATCGAAAAGAACGAGACCATCGCTGAGGGCATCAGCATCGCGCAGCCGGTGCGAGGCCGCCAGCTCCTGGCAGCAATTCGGGAGACCGGCGGCGCAGTGCTGGCCGTGAGCGACGAGGCGACGCTGCACGCCCGCGACGAGTTGGCCCTACGTGGGCTTTATGTCGAGCCAACGTCGGCGACGGCTATCGCTGCACTGAGGCAACTCCGCGACCTCATCGGGCCTGAGGTGACTACCGTTGTTCCCCTGACAGGGAGCGGTCTCAAGAGCCAAGCGACCTGAAAAACCAAGTGATCCATCAAGTGACAAGGAGGCTGAGATATACAGAATGACGAAAATGCTTGCACGCAATCGCGTGGTAATCACGGGCATGGGCACCATCAATCCCCTGGGGTTCAACGTGGAGACCACCTGGCAGAACCTCCTGGCAGGCAAATCGGGAGCAGGGCCTATCACCCACTTTGACCCGGCGCCTTTTTTGACCCAGATCGCCTGCGAGGTTAAGGGATTCGATCCAGAAGACTATATGGACCGCAAGGATGCCCGGCGACTGGATCGCTACATTCAGTTCGCCATCGCTTCCACCGCCCAGGCCCTGGAGCAAGCGAGGCTTGCCATTGATGAAAGCAACGCCGACGACGTCGGGGTGATCATCGGCTCCGGCATAGGCGGTCTTTCGACCATGGACAAAGGCTATCATGATTTCTTTGAGAAGGGTCCCATGCGCGTCAGCCCTTTGACCGGCCCCATGATGATCTCCAATATGGCAGCAGGGCAGATCGCCATCACCTTCGGCGCGGCAGGGCCTAACTTCTGCGTCGTCTCGGCCTGCGCCACCGGCAGCAATGTCCTGGGCGAAGCCTTCGAAATCATCCGCCGAGGCGACGCCGTGGCCGCCATCGCCGGCGGCAGCGAGTCTCCGTTTGTGCCCTTCGGGATGGCTGCTTTCCATCGCACGGGCGCGCTCTCGCGGCGCAACGACGATCCACAGCGAGCCAGCCGCCCCTTCGACGCTCAGCGCGATGGCTTCATCTTCGCGGAAGGTGCGGGCGTTCTGATTCTGGAGAGCCTGGAGTATGCCTTGAACCGTGGGGCAGAGCCATTGGCTGAACTGGTTGGCTACGGAGCGACATCCGACGCCTTTCACATCAGCGCCCCGGCCGAGGATGGGAGGGGGGCCGCCAAAGCCATGGAGAGGGCCTTGAAGAAAGCCGGCCTGGAACCGATGGATGTGGATTACATCAACGCCCACGGGACCTCGACGCCTCTCAACGACGCCATCGAGACCAAAGCCATCAAGACCGTCTTCGGCGACTACGCCTACCAGGTCCCCATCAGCTCCACCAAGTCCATGACCGGCCACCTCATGGGCGCGGCTGGCGCCCTAGAAGCCATCGTGTGTGTCAAGACCATCCAGGAAGGCATCATCCACCCCACCATCAATTATGAGTACCCCGATCCTGAGTGCGACCTGGACTATGTGCCCAACGTAGCTCGCCAGGCCGACGTCAAGGTGGCCCTCTCCAACTCCTTCGGCTTCGGAGGGCACAATGCCACCATCGTGCTCAAGGCATACGAGCCGTGATGCGTAAAACGTGAAACGTGATGCGTGATTTCACGTCTCACGTTTCACGTTCCAGTATGGTCAAATGAATCTATCCGAACTAGAGGAAACATTGGGAATCACTTTCAATGATAAATCGCTCTTGCAGCGGGCTCTCACTCATCGCTCCTATCTAAACGAGAACCCCGATCATCCGCTGTCCGACAACGAGCGACTGGAGTTCCTGGGAGATGCGGTGCTCGACTTCCTCACGGCCAAGTACCTCTACAACCGCTTCCCGGAGATGGCAGAAGGACAATTGACCAGCCTGCGAGCTGCCCTGGTCAAGAGGGAGACACTGGCCCACTTTGCCGCGACTCTGAACCTCGGCCCATACCTGCTGCTCAGCCGAGGCGAGGCAGAGAGTGGCGGTCGGGAGCGCCAGGCCGTCCTCTGTGCCACCTTCGAGGCACTGGTGGGAGCGCTTCTCCTCGACCGGGGACTTCAAGCAGTTGAGGCTTTTGTCCTGAGGTGCATCAAGCCTGAGATCCGCCACATCCTCGATGAAGAGTTGTATAAGGACGCCAAGAGCATGCTGCAAGAGCTGACCCAGGGCGAGCTTCAGGTAACGCCCGTCTACCGCACTGTGGCCGAGCGAGGCCCCGACCACGCCAAAGAGTTCACCATCGAGGTCATCATCGGTGGCGAGGCTTATGGCCAGGGTACCGGGCACAACAAGCAAATTGCCGAGCAGGAGGCAGCCAAAGCAGCCCTGCAGAAAATCGGACGCCTTGACACCAATCTCAATAAGTTGTATAATTCTAGTGAATTACAGTGAAACAGCGAGAAAATGTTTTAGCGCCTCAACCTGACCATTACGCAGTAACTCGTCACACGGAGAAAGAGCTTGCGCCTCAAGCGTTTGGAACTGCACGGGTATAAGACCTTCGCCAATAAAACCGAGTTCGCCTTCGAAGATGGCGTCACAGCTATCGTGGGGCCTAACGGCAGCGGCAAGTCGAACATCGCCGACGCCATACGCTGGGTGCTGGGCGAGCGGAGCTACAGCGTACTCAGGGCCAAGCGCACCGAGGACATGATCTTCTGGGGCAGTGAAAGGCGCTCCCGCCTGGGCATGGCCCAGGCCTCCCTCACCCTGGACAACAACGACGGCGAACTGCCCGTGGACTACAGCGAGATAACCATCGGCCGCCGCGCCTACCGCTCTGGCGAGAACGAGTATCTCTTAAACGGCAGCCGGGTCAGACTCAAAGATATCACTGAGCTTTTGGACAAAGGGGGACTGGGTAGTCGAACCTACAACGTCATCGGCCAGGGCCTGGTGGACGCCGTCCTGTCGCTGCGGCCCGATGAGCGACGAGTCATCTTTGAGGAGGCAGCCGGCATTAGCATCCACCGGCTCAAGCGCACCGAGGCCATCAACAAGCTGGAGCAAACCAGGGACAACATCCTCAGGGTCAACGACCTCATCAACGAGATCGCCCCCCGACTTACGCGCCTGGAGAGACAGGCCGAGCGTGCGCAGCACCACCGGGAGTTGTCCCAACAACTGGAGGAAGCCCTACGAATCTGGTACGCCCACCGGTGGCACAGAGCACAAGCAGCCTTGAGGCAGGCCGAGGTGCAGGCCACTGAGCAGCGGGAGCTATCGCGAGAGCACGAGGCTGAACTGGGAGAATTGGAACTGCGCAAAGCCGAGATGAGAGCCCAGCAGGGCCGGCTACGACAAAAGCTCAGCGACTTGCACCTGATGGGGACCGACCTGCAAGCCCAGTCGGAGGAGAAAAAGCGGGAGCTGGCCGTTAGTGAGGAACGGCTGCGGCTCCTCAACCAACAGAGCGAAGACATCGCCCAGGAAATCGCCTCCCTGGAGACCAACCGGCTGGCTCAACTGGAGAGGGTGGCAGAGGCTCAGGAAGAGCTAGGCCAGGCCGAAGCCCGGCTTCAAGAGCGACTGACTCACGTGCCAGAGGCCCAGGAGCAATTGGAGGCCCGCAAGCGGGAACGACAGGCCATCCAGGAGGAAGTGACCAAAGTCCAGGACCAGGCCTTCCAACTGGCCACCGAAGCAGCCGACCGGCGCAACCGCCTGACCCAGCTCTCCGAGCGACGGGAGGAACTGGTCCAGGAGGTAGAAGGCCACCGCAAGGCCCTGGCCGAACATCAAGCCAAGATGGCAGCCTTGCGAGAGCAAATCGAGGCGCTAAAAGGTGAACTGGAGGCCATTGCAGCCGAGTCCGATGGGTTGGCCCTTCAGAGACAGGAGGCAGAGCAGAAGAGCGAGGCATCGCGAGAGCGCCAGGCTCAATTGCAGGCCGCCCTGTCCAGGATCAAGCAAGAAGAGACTGGACTACAAGCCCGCTACGATTTGCTGGAGCGAATGAAGCACGAGGAGTCAGGCCATTACGCTGGCGCGGATACGGTGCTCCAGGCAGCCAGAGACGGCCGACTGCAAGGCATCGTCGGCCCGGTGGCCAGCTTGATCCGGGTGCCCGCCGAGTTGGAAACAGCTATCGAGGCAGCCCTGGGTCCGCATCTACACGACATTGTGGTGGAAACCCTGGACGACGCCGGGACAGCCATCCAGTTCTTGAAGCGAACCAGAGGGGGGCGAGCCACCTTCCTGCCATTGGACAGAATTGCGGCCGCCCATGAACCCGGCCCATCCATCACCGGCCTGGAGGGTGTAGTCGGCCCGGCCGTTGACCTGGTGGAGTTTGAGCCCAGGCTGGTCAAAGTGGGGCACTACCTGCTGGGAAACGCCACCATCGTCCGCGATTTCGAGACCGCTCTGCGATTGTTAGCTCACCTCAGCCCCACCAGACCACTCCAAATCGCAGCCCTGACCGGTGAGGTGATCGGCTCCCATGGGGCCATCACCGGCGGGCCGACGCAAGGACGGGGCGGAGGGATCCTGGCCCGCGAACGCGAATGGCGTGAGTTGCCCCAACACCTGGCCGAGGCCCAGAAACTCCGCGCGGACCTGGAGAAGAAATCCCAGGCTGAGGAAGTTCGCCAACGCCGTTTGCTGGAGAATCTGGCGACCCTTGAAAAGACAGGGAATGAGATCAAAGCCAGAGAGAGAGCCAGGCAAGAGAAGCTAGCCGCTCAAGAGCGACAGGCCGATCTCCTGGACCAGGAGATGGGATGGCGGCAGGCCATAGAGAAACAACTGAAGTCCGAGATGGGGGCCCTGGACGAAAAAGAATCGCTGCTCACTGAGGAATTGGCAGGTCTGAAAGAGGAGGAGTCTCGAACACAACAGCAGATCTTGGACTTGAAGGCCCAGTTGGACGCCCTGAGTATCGAGGAGCTTGAAAATAAGCTGGCCGAATTGAAGACCTCCATCGCTGTGGCCAAGCAAGCCCACGAGGCTCAGCGTGCTGTTTTGCAGGATTTGAAGGCCGGTTTGATCCGGTCGGATGAGCAGATAACGGCCAAGAAAGAGAAGAAAGACCTGCTGACGGCGGAGAGTCTGGATCTGGCCGGACAGATAGAGGATCTACGACTTGGCTTCAAAGACATGGCACACCAGGTCCAGGTCGTGGCCCACCTCGTCGATCCTAGCGAGGCAGAGCTAGTCGCCCTGGAGAACGAGCAAGCCGAGCTGGAGAAGACAGAGGACCGGCTCCGCCCTTTGCTCCGCGAGTACGAAAGCCTGCAAGGCCAGGCCGAGCTGAAGGTAGAGCGCCGTAAGGACGAGCTGACCAGCCTGCTGCATCAGATCGAGAACGACCTGGGCCCGACAGAGCTGGAAACCGACGACCAGGTCTCTCCCCTGCCTACCAGCGAGGAGCCGCCGCCCGGACTGGAAGAGGAGATCGAAGGGCTAAAGGCACAGATCAAAAACATAGGGCCTATCAACCCCGGTGCACTGGCGGAATACGAGGAGGCCATGGAGCGCTATGGATTCCTCACCGCTCAGGCCGGGGATTTGGAAGAGGCAGCCGGCGATCTCCGCCAGGTGATCGGGGAGCTGGACGAACTGATGGAAAAGGATCTCAGGGAAACGTTTGAGGCTGTGCACAGGGAGTTCAAGAAGTATTTCACGTCATTGTTCAACGGAGGCGAGGCTGAGCTTATCCTGACGGAGCCCAACGATCTAATGGAGACTGGGGTTGATATCATGGCCCGCCTGCCGGGACGACGGCAGCAAAGACTGGCCCTGCTGTCCGGAGGAGAGAGGGCCTTGACTGCGGTGGCCCTGATCTTCGCCATCCTGAAGATCAGCCCCACCCCCTTCTGCTTCCTGGATGAGGTGGATGCCACCCTGGACGAAAGCAACGTTGGCCGCTTCCGGGAGGCGCTACAAGAGCTGGCCGCGCACACTCAATTCATCGTCATCACCCACAACCGGGGAACCGTCGAAGCCGCCAACACCATCTACGGCATCGCCATGGGCGAGGACAGCATCTCCAAAGTCATCTCCCTGAAATTGGGCCATGAAGACAGTGGTCAGTGGTCAGTGAACAGTAATCAGTAATCAGTGGTTATTGATCACTGCCCCTCAGCTCCTGCCCTGTGGCCGGATCGAGCTTCAGCGAGCCAAAGCGGATGCTGCTGGCCCCTTCCAGGCTGGGCAGAGGGGTGGTGACAGTCAACTCCCGCTCCTTGCTATCGTAGACCCTGGCGACACCCAGAGCTACGGCAAAACCTTCATCATCTTGAAAAGCCAGCAACCTGCCCCCAGCCATCATCTCGATGCCGAACACGACCACCACTCTGAAGGACACCCTCAGAGTGCGCGCCTTCTGAAAATGACGCCGGAACCTCTCCTCGCGGTGGGCTATCCGCTCAGCCCTGGCCTTCTCGCTCACGTATTTGGACACCGGCAGATCGTACACCCGCACCCGCTTGTCCCACCGCCACGGCCAGAGGATATGCTCCAGCTCTGCCCCCTTCGCCAGGCCCACCAGGGCCGCGGGCTCCAGAAGCTCGATCTTCCACTGCTTCAGCGCACCGCCCCCCGCCGTACGATTCACCAGTCCGGTGGTGTCCACCACGATGGCCTCCGCGCCCAACTCCTGGGCCTTTTTCTGGAGCTTGCGCGCCCCGATGATGGTGGGCAACATGTGCCC
>CAZQDO010000162.1:0-11459 GCA_964592085.1 uncultured Anaerolineae bacterium
GCACTGGACGACTAGGCGTCTGGTTCGTAGCGTGGCGGCTTTGCATCCTCGGCTATCGGGGAAACGTATGGCTTGCCTCTGGTTTTTTGCTCGAACTCCTGGTGGATTTTGACGAGGTGATCGGGAGTCGAGTAAAGCTCAACCGCGGTTACGGCCATGATCTTGGCAGCATGCATCATGCCTTTATGCCCAATAGACATCCCAGATGCAGCGACATTTCCCCAACTGTGCCCAGGGCAGCCCGATGGGAAGCAAGTGGTTCCTAACATACTCACCGGGACGATTTGGCTGAGATCGCCAACATCCGTCGAGCCAGTTGCGATGATGCTTTCATCGAGCGCGGGGAAATTCCTCCCCCACAAAGGCTGATCGCGGTATTCATCAAGAAGGGCGACGATCTCAGGCGGCGGTTTATAGTATTCAATTGCGTCATCAACGTAGTCGGAGTTTGTGCCTGGGAAAGCATCATTGATCTTCTGGGCAAAGTCAATCTCATCCTGTGTGAAGGTGAGCGGGCCGATCAACTGCATGGCCTGATACTGCAGGCCAGCCAGGTAATGGTTACTGAGCACCGCCGAGCATCCCTCTGCAAATCGCACCTCAACGGTTGTTTCAGTCATCATGGCTGCGCCTTCGGCTACCTTGCGGACGCGCTCAACCACCTCAGCAAGATAGTCGGGCTTAGCAGCCCTGATAAAATAATACACTTCTGCCTCTTCAGGCACGATGTTGGGGGCTTTGCCTCCCTCTGTGATGATGTAATGCATGCGCACGTCATCTTTGACATGCTCCCGCAGATAATTGACCCCGACGTTCATCAGCTCAACCGCATCCAGGGCTGAGCGCCCTTCGTGTGGGGAACCTCCTGCGTGGGCAGACCGCCCGAAGAATCGGTAATATATTGCGTTCACCCCCACCGCTCCCCCTTTGGATGGTCCGTTGGCGCTGCCAGGATGGAAGTTCAAAGCCGCGTCCAGGTCATCAAATGCGCCCGACCGGGCCATGAAAACCTTCCCGCTGCCTTTCTCCTCAGCCGGACAACCGTAGTAGCGAACCGTTCCAGATTTGCCGTTGGATTGCAGCCATTTTTGCACAGCCACAGCCGATGCCACGGCACCAGTGCCCAGCAGATTATGGCCGCATCCATGTCCTGGCGCACCACCCTCAAGGGCTTCCTTCGTGGGTTGATTCTTCTGGGACAGCCCCGGCAGCGCATCGTACTCACCGATGAAACCGAGGATAGGCTTCCCCTCTCCCCATTCCGCCACAAAAGCCGTATCCATGTCCCCGACATTCCAGGTGATTGAAAAACCTTCATCCTCCAGAGAATCGGCTTGCAGGCGAGAGGCTCTGAATTCTCTAAACGCCAATTCGGGGTTACGCCATATCTGATCGGCCATTTCGATGAATCGGGATTGGTTTTCCTCCAGCCAGTTGATCACTATCTGAGCAGATTCGTCCATCTTCATTTTCACGTCTCCTTGATTTTTTGATTACGTAGAAGAGACCGTTGCTTCCAAGGTAACATCATTGCGTTGATAACGAGTGGTACGGCTCATGGATGAGAACTCCCTTTCAAAGCAGAAGTCATGCCCCTTCCTCCCCTTGCACTGCTACGCCTGTCCTGAGCCTGTCCAAGTCACGACTGGACTCCCACGGGCTAGCCGTTGACAGCTTTCAGGACACACCATGCGCAGGTTGGGCGGCTAGCATCTCAGCTGAGATAACTTGTAGGAGTTCTCTAACCCCTACTCGCTCAATCTATCATACACCTCACCAGCCTCTTGCATTTCTATTGTGTTCGGTACACCAAGCCTCTCTCTTAACTTGAGGAACTCGTTGTAGGAGACACACATATCTGACACCTCAAATCCCCGTGATTTAAGATGCTCTCGCAGTCCACCGAGGTCTTCAGAACACGAATAGTGTTGGCCTGTCGCTACGATGATGATGTCCCAATCAATCGATTCACCTGTGACAGAGCGATTCTTGACAAGCAGAAACTCATCATCCCAACCAAGAGCCTCTACATTAGTAACTATGACAGCCCATGACCTGCTACCATCTTCATTCTCTCTTGGAGGCATCGTGATAACATAACCGTAACCAGTCTCGATTGCCATCTGGTATCCACCAATGATCTCCACGGGATCACTCTTGAAGTAGTGAGGAACGGTAAGCTCAGCTGCAAAGCAACACAAGAAAGGTGTTGCTATCACCACAAGCAAGGCAGTTGAAGTTCTCAGCACAATTGCCCCCAGCCTGAGTAGATCGGCCTCCCGAAAGGTTTGGCCGCCCAACTCGTTATTGTGTGGACATCTGTCCACCTAGTCACCTCGTTTGCTCCAGGCGTCTTGAAGTCAGACGCTGTCCTCGCCGGCAAAACCCTATTCCTCAACTCGTGGAATTCGCTTCCCAGGCTCAAACCGAGAGCGCGCTTCTTTAAGAATCTCCTCGTAAAGCGCCAGGTTGCGATCCTCCCGGTGGTCGAAGATCTGCGGGCCCTCCAGCGCTGTCTCAAACACATCGGCGCGGTTGCCGACGGTTGTCCAACCGCTGCAATCGCGCCGTACCAGTGGAAAGTCGGAACTGATTTTATCCTCCGCTGAAAATGGGATAAAGGAGCACTTCGTCGCCATCCTGCAAGGCCCGATCCAACGGCACCGTTGCACCATTGATCATGACGAGGCAAGCCCATGGGTCGAGCATGGGTGAGGTCTCGCGGACGATTTCGATCATCCCTGCCACATCGGTCTCGTCCGGCAAGGTTAACTCGACCAGCCCGTCGGGGTCATCAACACCGACTCTGAACATGCCGTGTAGCTTGGCTCGAACCCGCATTTGATTGCTACCTCATCCGCTCCAGAAGCGCCATTAGCCTTTCGTTGCCACCGGCTGGGGGCTGCCAGTCTACCTGAATCACTGGCGCGTCCTGAGCCATCAGGCTCTCGGTGAAGGACTCCAGGCCAACGTTGATCGCGGCCAGAGGCTGCTGTAACATGGACAGGTCTACTGGCTTCGGGTTCGGGGTTTCGGGTTTCGGATTGAGGGCCTGGAGCAGGCGGCCAGTGTAGCGCACTGCTGCTTCGTTGCTGGTTTCGACTTGTGCCCCTGCATCGCTTAGCTGCTGCACCTGAGCGTCCATGTCCTGTGGGTCTTCGTCGGTGCCGACCACGACGGCGACGACCTCCAGGTGTCGTCCTGCTTCTTTCGCTTTCGCCATCGCCTGAGCAATGGCGGGGGCCAGCTCGCTGGCGGGGTCAGGGTGAGAGCCATAGCCCAGTACCACGTCGAGCAGGATCACAGCGACTTCCGGGTCGTTGGCTTCCTGTTGCAGCCGCCGGATGCGGAGGTCGTTGTCCATCATGGGGTGCAGACGGCCCACGGTGAATTCGTCTTCGCCCAGGTCAACGATGGTGTGCTCTTCGCTCACTAGCGAGTTCTTCAGCACGTTTTGGCCTTTCTTAAGCGGGGTGTTGGAGTAGACGATGGGCAGGTAGTCCTGCAGGATGAGTAGGGCCTCATAAGCCAAGGTGCCGCCGGAAAAGAGGCCGCGCAGGTAGCGTTGGCCCGGCGCAAAACGACCCAGATCCAGGTCTGGCCCAGATTCTTCGTCAGGGGGTTCGGCGGCCAACTGCACAGCAAGGGCGGCCGTTTCGTCGAAGGTGCGGACGAAGCGGAGATTGCCCATCCGCTGGGCCGGAGGAGTATAGCCGATGAAGTCCACCACCACGGGCTTACCGGCTGACCGGGCAGTTCGCAGCAGATCCTCGGCCACCTTTGGCGCTGGCGGCTTGGAGACGAGCACGATGACCTGCGTTTCAGGGTCGCGACGGAAGAGGTCGAGCCCCTGGCGAGCCGTCACCGCACCTACTGCCTCGGACAGATCGCGCCCGCCAGTGCCCAGGGCGTGGGTCAGACCACCTCCCAACTGGTGGATACGGCTGCTAACCTGCTGCAATCCCGTTCCCGATGCGGCGACCATGCCGATGGCCCCCCGGCGTACCCGGTTAGCAAAGCCCAGTCCCACTCCGTTGACGATGGCCGTGCCGCAGTCAGGTCCCATGACCAGCAGGCCCTTTTCCGCCGCCATCTGCTTGAGCGAGACCTCATCCTCCACCGAAACGTTGTCGCTGAAGAGGAAAACGTTCTTGCCCAAACGCAACGCCTCGCGGGCCACGCCAGCAGCGTAGCGGCCTGGAACGGACACAAGCACCCAATGCGCGTCGGGTAGCATCTCGCTTGCCGTTTCGAGGCTCCTGGGGAGGTAGTCCTGCTCGCTAACGGCACGTTTACGAGTGAGAAGCCCATCTACCTCCGCCAGCGCTGCCTCGGCTGCGGCTTCGTCCTCGGCCCGGACGACAATGACCAGGTCATCGGCCTGGGCGTCCTGCACCTCCGGCGTCAGCAGGTCGCTCTGGGCGAGGACGTCCTTGTTGGCTTCGGTGCCCATCACCACGCCGGCATCGAGGACGCCCGGCAGGCCAGCCAACGAGCGCTGCAACTGCATCAGAATCACCGAATCATAGTAAGCGCCCGATCTGATTTCCACTTTTATTGTCGGCATGATTCTCTCTGATCTCCAAGCTCCGCTACTGTCGAGGGAAGCGCTTTCCTGGTTCGAATCGGGAGCGAGCCTCTTTAAGGATAGTCTCGTAGAGTGCCAGGTTGCGATCCTCCAGGTGATCAAAGGTTTGCAGGCTTTTGCTGCCCCACGTCACGTAGCGCAACGGGTCCGGATCGAGTCTGGCGGCGATGATCTCCTCAGTACCTCGCGCCTGGGCCAAGCGCCAGGCGATGGGGTTGACGATCATGCTGTGACCAAAGCCGTAATTGCCACAAGCGTCTGGTCCCACCAGATTGCTGGCGACCACGTAAACGTGGTTGTCATAGGCACGGGCAGAATTTGTGATGTACCAGATGTCGAAGCTGCGCTGCAGGGCCGACGGCCGGGCGATGACTTCTGCGCCTTTCACCGCCAGCAGGCGCGAGAGTTCTGGAAAGTCACCGTCGTAGCAGATGATCATGCCGATATTACCCAGACTAGTTTCAAACACGTCGGCGCGGTTGCCCACTGTGGCCCAACCGCCGCCGTCGCGACGCTCCCACGGAGCGGGGTGGGTCTTGTCGTAGATGCCGATGACGTCCCCATCTGGGCCAATCAGTATCGCTGAGTTGTAAACCTCTCCTCGCTCTGGCCCGCGTCGGTACGACCCCCAGACCACATGGACTCCCAGCGATTTGGCTGCCACCTGGATGTCGTGAGTAATGCGACCTGGAGCTTCATCAATCAGGTCCCACAAGCCCATTGCATCGAGACCCGTCTCGTAACCAGTGGTCACTGTCTCCGGGAAGACGACCAATTCGGCCTCATATTCGCTGACTGCCCTTTCCAGCCAGGCGATTCCCTTGTCAACGTTGGCCCGTACATCGTTGGGCGTAATGGCGATTTGCACGCAGGCGGCGATGAATTCCTTCATCAACAACCTCTCTCTTTTTTCAGGCGCAACGCACTTCGGCTTAATCAAGTGCGTTGCACCTCCTGAACTACGCAGGCTCAAACTTCAACCCGTAGACATCCTCGCCATATTGGAATCGGACAGGCTCCCAACAGGGCTTCATCTTCATCCCCAAGTTCAGTCCAGCGATGGAATCTGCCTTAACCTGACCCATTGCCTTCACGCCGTTCTCAAACTCGGCTACGCCGATGATGAGAAAGCGCTGATCGAAGCCCCAGGGCAAATTGAAGATCTGGGTGAAGGTGAGCAGCCTGGCGTTGCCCTCTGGCCTGATTTCCTCGAACTCTCTGTTCTTACAGCTCAGGCAACGATCGTGAAACGGATAGTGAACCTTGCCGCATTTCTTGCACTTGTAGGCTACCAGTTCGATCTCCCTCATTTGTCCACTCTCCTCAATATGAATGTAAGGACGTTGTTCCCAAAGCCACCGAAGTTGACGGTGAGGCCCGTTTTGGCGTTCTTGACCTGCCGTTCTTTGCCCACTTCGTGGCGCAGTTGCCAGACTACGTCAACGACTTGCGCTACGCCGGTGGCACCGACGGGATGGCCCCTGGCCTTCAACCCACCGGAAACATTGATAGGGATTTGGCCACCCAACTGGGTCTTGCCTGCTGCGGCTGCTTTTCCCCCTTCGCCCTTCTTGAAGAAACCGACGTGTTCACTCTCGGCGATCTCCAGTATGGTGAAGGCGTCGTGCAATTCTGCCAGGTCAATGTCATTTGGCTTGGCCTTGGCCATTTCGAATGCCTGCTTGGCCGCCAGCGTGACCGCTTTTAGATCGGTGGGATATTCACGTTCCTGGAGCGTATGCGTGTCCGTCGCCTGTCCGAAACCCGCAATGAGAATCGGTGGCTTCTTGGCGTCTTTCACCATATCCAACGGGCAGAGCAGAACGGCGGCTGCACCGTCGCTCACCGGACAGGCGTCGTAGAGGTGCAACGGATCGGCCACAGGTGGATTGTTTACCACGGAATGGGGACTCTCCAGAACGCCCTCGCGGGTGATGACCATCTCCACATGGGCGTAGGGGTTGAGTGCCCCTATCTTCTGGTTCTTAATGGCGACCTGCACCAGATGCTCGCGCGTGACGCCGTATTTCTCCATGTAGAGCCGGGTGAACATGCCCGCCATCCCAGGCAACGTGACGCCGTAGACGTATTCGGCCAGCGGATGCGTCAACGTGGCGACGAAATCGGTGGCACGCCAGCCAGTCACCTCGCGCATTTTCTCTCCGCCGACGACCAGTACGGTGTCGTAATAGCCGGAGGCAACGGCGAGCAAGCCATTCTTCACCGCGGAGCCGCCGGATGCTGGCCCGTTCTCAACGGTGTCTGCCGCCGCTGGGAGCAGGCTGAGCCGATCAACCAACGCACTGGCGACGGCGGTTTGGTGCTGGAGTATGCCCGCCCCCATGGTGGCCACGTAGACCGCATCAACAGATTGATCACCCAATCCTGCGTCATCCAGAGCGTTCAGAGATGCATAGGCCAGCATGTCCATCAGACCATCTTCGTCACGCCGACCGAACTGGATCATGCCGGCGCCGATGATTGCTACGTCTCTCATTTCCCATTACCTCCCGCTCACGCCACTGATTTTCTCACTGATGGTCTGTTCGTCCGCAACGATGATCTCCTGCTCGGCGACATCGAGCAACTCTTTGGGTACCGGGCGGTCGCCGACTACCAGCCGTGGCTTGGATGCGAAGTACAGCTCCCTGGTGAGGCGATAAGAAGTGGCCCCCCCCAGCTCATGCTGATAGTCGGTTTGCTCCTCCAGGCCGTACTCGATCATCCAGCGTCTGAACCCAATGGGGCTTTCGGCTGTGATGCGAACTTCTTTTTGACCAAGGTACTCGATGTGGTGTTCCATCTTGGCCGCAAAGAGGTGTGCGCCAACGCGCAGGCCGCGATCAATGGCCAGCGTGTGCAGACTGATGCCGATATCCTCGTTCATCATGCGGCCGTTCACAATTCCCACCAGGATACCGTCCACCTGTCCGACGATGCAATACTCGTTGCGGACACGGTAGCGATACCAGCCAAGAAGCTCTGCGTACAGCCGGACGCCCACAATGTCGTAGTAGTCCCGATCAATCTTCAAGGTCGGACGAACCGCGTCGAGCAGAGTGGGTACGTCCTCCCTTGAGACCTCGCGGGCTACCATCTTCTTCCCATTGGCGAGGGTAATCACCTTGGGAGGATACGGCGCCTGGTAGACCTCTGGCGGTCTCAACACGGCTTCCAGTTCCATGTCAAGGGGCATAGCAAGTTCTCCTTTCTGTTCACCTGAATTTCAAAGCTGAGGTAGTATACTATGAGCTTGCAGGGCTGTCAAATTCATCTGCCCATCGCAGATAAACCACGCCCCGGTTTCGGCTAGATAACCCCTCGCTCCCTCAGTCTCTCCACCTGGCTGGCATCATACCCCAGGGCCGCAAGCACCTCCCCGTTGTGCTCCCCCAGCAGGGGCGGGGGCAGGCGGTAGGTGACTGGCGTCTCCGACAGATGCACCGGGTTGCCGATGGAACGAACCAGGCCGGCCAGGGGATGCTCCAGTTCCACGATCATGCCCCGCGCCAGAAGTTGGGCGTCGGCCAAGGTCTCGTCGGGGAAGTTGATGGAGCCCGACGGGATGCCCCCGGCCACGAACTGCTCCAGCCAGTAGTCCGCTTCTTTTTTCCCGATAATCTCCTGCAACAGTGAGATTAGCTCAGCACGGTGCTGGTTGCGCTGGGCATTGGTGGCAAAGCGGGGATTAGCCATGATAGTTTCTTCTATGCCCAGCAAACCGCAGAAGCGCTGCCAGAGCCGCTCCGTCCCCACGGCGACGATGATGTGCTTATCTCTGGCCCGGAAGGGCTGGTAAGGGGTGATGGTCGGGTGGACGTTGCCCAGGCGCGGGGGTCTCTGGCCGGTGGCGAAGTAGCTGCCCGCCAGGTTGGCCAGCCAGGTGACCTGTGAATCGAGCAGGGCGATGTCTACGAATTGCCCCTGGCCCGTCCTCTCCCTGGCCAGCAGAGCGGAGAGAATGCCGATGGTGGCGTAGATGCCGGCGGTGATGTCGGCCATGGGGGTGGGAAAGCGAGCAGGCCCACCGTCAGGCTCTCCCGTCAAACTCATCAGGCCCGCCTCCCCCTGAGCCACCGCGTCATAGCCGCTATGCCCGGCCTTGGGGCCGGTGAAACCATAGCCGGAGATGGCGCAGTAGATCAGCCGGAGATTGAGGGTGCGCAGAGTTTCGGGATCAATGCCGCCTCTTCGCAACGATTCCATCCTGGGGATGTTGACGATGAAGACGTCGGCTTCCTCCGCCAGTTGGTGCAGAATGCGCTGGCCCTCAGGGGTTTTGAAGTTGACCGTAAGCCCCCGCTTGTTGCGGTTGATGGACAGGAAGTACGCGCTCTCCTCTTTAATGAAGGGCGGCCCCCAACCTCTGGCCATATCGCCCCGGCCCGGCGGCTCCACCTTGATCACGTCTGCGCCCAGATCACCCAGCATCATGGTGCAGTAGGGGCCGGCCAGGGCTTGGGTCAGGTCAATGACGCGGATGCCTTGTAGTGGTTGCATCGTATCCCCTTCACGTTTCACGAAGTTCTCGTCAAGCTTAACCTTCATGCCGCCGCCTTGATGGGAATCTCAACGTATCGTTCGTGTGCCATCTCTGCCCCGTAAGCAATGGCAGCCAGGATGTCTGCCCTGGTTAGCTGAGGGTACTCTTCCAGGAGGTCTTCTATGCTCGTGCCGCTGGCAAGAAAATCAAGGATGAGCGAGACCCAGATCCGGGTGCCGCGAATGCAGGGCTTGCCAAAACAGACATTCGGGTCTATCGAGATGCGCTCAAGAAGCGAATTCATTGGTTATAACCTCCTTTTCCTTTTTCCGGGCTTTGTCCAAAGTCTATTTGAAAGGGGTTCGGTCGGAGACCTTCGCCCATCATGAGGGTGACGCCAACCCACTCAAGCGACGTGCCAACCGACGGGCTGCATCCTCACAATAGGATCGCACGTCGGCCCAGTCTATGGGTACCAGTAGTCTGGGCATCGGCTGCTGCTCCGCATCTTCAAAGTAGGCCAGCGCCCGGGCGGCAACGACTAGGAAACTGGGGCGATCGGCGTATTTGATGGTTGCCAGCTCCAGTAGTTGATCCAACGTCACCACATCTCGCAGGCAGTACAGGTCAACAAAGTCCCGTCGGGTGCCCCTCGAGTTCACGGCTGCCAGTTTCATCAATCCTATGTCGGCAGGCGAGGCCAAGGGTAGGCCTTCATACTCCACCGTTGGCTCCAGAAGCGGGTGGTGTTGGTAAATGAAACTCACGTCTGCCTCGAACAGGTGGGTAAAGAGCATTCCATCCTGTTCCGATGCGACCTCGAACTGACCGCTACGCTCCAGTGAGAGACAAATCGTCTCCCGCTGTGGAGCCAGAAGACGCTGCTCCGTACTGAACCAATCCAGATCGGTAGAGATGCGATGCCCAATCTGGATTGCGAGGGCCGTTCCTCCAGCCAGATAGAAATCGCACACGAACGGTTGTTGGCGCAGGAATGCCAATGCCCGACGGCAGGCAGGTGTCGTAGCAGATTGATGAAATGTTACCATACTTCCATCCTCTTTGCCTCTATAGCCCATGCCGGCGCCACGTAGTCTTCCACCCCCAGCGCCAGCCGCCACAGCGCGAACGATCGCTTGGTCAATAGTCGAAATCCGTGCCGCCGTACCCACTCTGCCACCCGTGCCTCACTGTAATGAGCGAACAGCCAGCGCAGTTGGGCCCACGTGCCCCGTTCCAACACGCGCTCGATGATCACCCCGACGTGGTGCTCCGGCTCCATGCTTTCAAAGTCGTATTCTGGGAACAGCCAAGCCGCATCGGCCGGCAGTTTGTTTTCGGCCAATGACAATTCGTTCCCACTTCCTACTTCCATCATCTCATCACCCTCTATCTTGCTTGGTGACACCGCCATTTCCAACAATCCGGCTCTCGGCTTTTGGATACAGTGCATCTATCTCGTCCTGCAGGGCGATGGTGCGCTGAAGGGCTGTCACCACGCGGCAGGACGTAGCCGATGATGTGGTCCTGGCCGTTCCACACCCGGAAATCCGGGTTGCCGGCCTCGGTCTTCTTGGGGAGCGTGGTGACGTGAGCCTCGCTTCTGCCGCTGGACGCGGCAAATTGCTGCAGGAGCGTTTCCAGGCAGGAGTAGAAACTCTCCTCCCACGCGTCCCCCTGGCTGGCGACGTCGGTGATGGATTTGGAGTAGTCCTTTAGCATCGCTTTGCTTTTCATGGAGTATCAATCTGGGACATTCTCAGGTTTCAGGAGGCAAGAACTCAACGGTAGTTTGACTGATAGCATCAGAGTAGTTTTCCAGTGCCTGCAGCCCTTTCACAACTTCTGCGTGTACGAGTTCCTCAGACTGAATAGGAGACAAAGCCTGTTCAGCCGTTATGTCTGGGGCAAAAAACTCTGGGTTGCGAGGGACCTCTTGTCCCGTTACTGGATCGAGGCAATACGTCAGATCGCTTATGGCGATCTCCCATGGGCAGGTCTTTGCCAGCAGCACTGAGAATCTGAACGTACCGAAGAGTTGTACGTAAGCCACTACATTGCGCCTTCTACTATCAAAATGGATGGCAATGCCATGTAGAAAACGTCGTCGGTCGATCATGAACCCTGTGTGAACATAGTTGAACGAGACCATGCGCTCACCGCTATCTTCAAAAATGTAACCGCGGATGGGATCAAATGCTTCGGATAGCACTTGTTCGGCTGGGGTGCGAAGGGCCAGGAGCAGATAGGAGGATTTTGCAACCGATCTCATGAAGAGTGGCCCACCAATTGGCTCGTCACGCTCTACAAACCCTAGGGATGATTGGTTCACACTAGTACTACAACGAGACTTTGACACGGATCGTTTTTGCTCGTCGTGAATCAACG
>CAZQDO010000163.1:0-4089 GCA_964592085.1 uncultured Anaerolineae bacterium
ATACGCATCCCAGAAGTCGCTGTACGAGCAGCACTTTTTGTAGGCATCGGGTATTCGCTTCCACAACTCTCGACAACTCTTTTCGCTGCGATCTCCAATGAAGTAGGCTACGATCTGGCGGGTGCGGCGACACAAAGCGATCCATACCCACCGTTTGTTGCTCTTCTTGAGGACAAATGACCACAATTCGTCCAGTTCCAGGACATCATCCGGCCTCACAGGGGTCAAAATATCGATTAACTCAGGGAGGGAAGCCGCTTCTTCCAAGACCCAGCGAGCCAGGGTTTGGCGAGTAGTGCCAAAGACACGCTCGATGCCCCGCATACTGGCACGCTCCTGGTACGCACGCAGAATGAGGTCTCTGGCCTCGTCCGAATAACGACCGCGAGCGTTCAAAGTCCCATAGGCACCGCAGGTGTGACAGTGAAACTTCTGATCGCCTTTGTAATCGTGTCCATTTCTGACAATGTCGCTGCTGTTGCATCTTGGACAACGGTATATGATGACGCTCAGTATCATGTTGTTGCTCCTCCTGGTGGGTTCAGAACCATATCTTACCAGGCGGAGCTCTATCAGTCAAAACTTAACCACTACCCAAAATACTTCCGTGGCCTTCGTTTCTTTCGGTTCTTGACCGAACTGGCTCTTTCTGCTATAATGGCGGCAGCTTCTGAAGTGTAGATGGTAAAGGGAACAAATGCGAAAAGCCTCTCTTATCATCACAATTATGTTAATTGCCATCTGGGGGCTAACCGGCTGCGGAACATCGGCCGGCTCTGCTACCGCCACCCCTTACCCCACCTACACGCCCTATCCTACCTACACGCCGCCCACTTCCTCAGCAGCGACACTTCTTTGGCCCAGTGGCTCGAAGGACAACGTGGTCTCCTGGGAAGACGCTGACCAGTATTACGGACGGACCATGACGGTGGAAGGGGCTGTGGTCAGGACCTACAACTCCGGCGGCGCCGTCTTCCTGAACTTTCACGAGGACTTTAAGGACCACTTCAAAGTGGTCATCTTCCCCGACGATTGGGGCGAGTTTCCTGAGCCACCGGAGACTCTGTTCCTGGGGCGGATGGTGCGGGTAACGGGGGTGATTGCCGAGTATCAGGGAGCCCCTGAGATCATCGTCAGAGAGCCCGACCAGATCGAAACGGCGGTGGATACCTCGTGCCCACCCTGCCCGCCCTGTCCAACGAGCATCCCCACCCGGCCGCCAGCTACTCCCACCCAGCAGGCGATCACCCCGACACAACCGGCAGACACGCCTGCCCAACCATCGGCCACTGCTACCCAGCCGCCAGCCGCACCGACCGAACCGCCAACCACTCCCGTTGAGCCATCAGCCACGCCGACCTCACCGTCTGCTCAGGCCACGCCTACGCCGTCAGAAGTCGTGGTTTCCTGGCAAGACGCCGCTCAGTACTACGGCCAGGTCGTGACCGTAGAAGGCAGGGTGGCGGCAACCTACAACTCAGGCAAGGTGGTCTTTTTGAACTTCGACCAGGATTATCGCACAACTTTCAAAGCCGTCATCTTTCCCGATGACTGGGATAAGTTTCCCGCGCCGCCGGAGGAGCTATTCCTGGACAAGCTGGTTCGGGTCACTGGCCTGGTCAAAGAATACGAAGGTGCGCCGGAGATCATCGTCGAAGAGCCGGCGCAGATCGAAATAGTTGAAGAATAGCAGCTTAGCCACGAAGGAAATAGAGATGATAAAACGAGGTGCCAAGCGAGTAGTTGTAATCTTGGTGACTTGGTGTCTTTGTGGTAGGATTAGAGGTTGGGAGGATTCGCGGTGCTAGAGACCGCTATTGAGGCAACTCGTCAGGTGGGCCCAATTCTCCTGGAGAGGTTCGGAAAGTCTCAGGAGATCAGAATCAAGGGGCTGCGCGACATCGTCACCGAGACCGACCTGGCGGCTCAGGCCAAAGCAGTAGAGGTCATTCGATCCCGGTATCCGGCCCACGACATTTGGGCCGAAGAGGTGGGCCAGACGCCCGACGGCATGTCCGAGTATTGCTGGATCGTGGACCCCCTGGACGGCACCACCAACTACGCTCGCGGGTTCCCGTGCTTCTCGGTCTCCATTGGGCTGAGCTATCGAGGGGAGGTCATCCTGGGGGTGGTTTACGACCCCCTCCGCGATCAACTGTTCCGAGCCCAGCGCGGCCAGGGAGCTTACCTCAACGGCGAGAGAATCCATATCGGCTCTGCCGAGCGGTTGATAGATGCCGTGGTGGGTCTCGATTGGGCTCGCCAGCAGGAGGTGCGTTGCCAGGTGGCCCAACTGGTAGCCACAGTCGCCCCTGAGGTGGTGACTCTGCGCAGCATAGGGTCAGCGGCTCTGGGCCTGTGCTCCGTGGCTGCCGGCTGGACAGACGCTTATTTCAATCTCTCGCTGGCACCCTGGGACGTGGCAGCCGCCAGCGTGATTATTCAAGAGGCTGGAGGAATCGTCAGCGACCTGGCTGGCCTGCCCTGGCATCCTAAGCCCGGAAGCTGTCTGGCCAGCAATGGCCTGATTCACCAGGCGATCTTAGCTCTGCTAACGAGGACCTGAAACCCATGTCTTTGAGGAAAACCATTTTCTGGATCACTCAACTGGCCATTTTTCTGGCCTACGTCCTGGCCATCAACGCCCTGGTCATCACCTTTGTGGTGCGCATCTATGAGTGGCGGTATCAAGAGCGCATCTATCCTGGGGTCAGTTTGTGGGGCCTTGATCTGAGTGGGCTTGGGCTAGATGAAGCGATGACTGTCCTAGATCAGCAATTCAATCCCTATCAGGGTGAGCCGTTGGTTTTGCGTCATGACCAACAGTCGTGGCAGGTCTCGCCTTCGGATCTGGGCGTGAGCCTGGATGTGAGGGCCACGGCGGTTTCAGCCCATGCTGTGGGGCGGGAAGCTACTCTCCGGGACAGCTTACAGGAGCAATTCGAAGCCCTGAGGTATGGTCACCAGGTTGAGCCTATCCTCAGCTTCGACGCGGGCGTGGCGATGGTCTTTCTGAGCCAGTTGGCCCGGGAGGTGAATCGGCCAATGCGCAATGCCGATCTGGCCGTGGACGGCCTTCAGATCGAGGCCGATTCCAGCCAGGTAGGGTGGGATGTAGACCTGGCAGCCACGTACCAGCTTCTTTACCAGCGCATTGCCGCTTTCTCAGGAGGTGAAGTTGAGCTGGTCGTAGAGGAGAAACCACCTCTCATCGCCGACGTCAGCGAAGCCCAGGCCCTGGTGCAGACCATGATCGGCAGCCCGCTGGTCCTCAGCCCCAACGTCGAAGCGCTGGGCGAGCTGGTGGGCGACCTTCAGACCTGGACGCTGAGCCCGCAGGCCATCTCCAACATGCTGATCATCCGCCAGGTGAAAGAGGGAGATGATCAGGCCAAGCTGGAGGTGGATCTGGATCAGAGGCAGCTTGGCGCGTATGTCGAGGGCCTTGCCTCCCAGATCGAACAGCCTCCTGAGAACGCCCGTTTCGACTTCGATGACACGACCACTTCGGCTGGGCTCAGTGCAGGCGGCAGCCTGACGCCGGTCGTCCATAGCCAAGAGGGACGGGCCCTGGATACCGCTGAGACGATGCGACTCATCAACGCCCAGGTGGCCACCGCTAACCGAGGGATCACCCTCCCTATCCTGGCCGTCAGACCCCCGGTGGCCGATGACGACGGGCCTAACCTGGGAATCGTGGAGTTGGTCAGTGAGGGGGGCACTTATTTCAGGGGGTCGTCAGCGGGCCGGATACAAAACATCCAGGTCGCGGCTTCTAAGTTCCATGGCCTGGTCGTCCCCCCAGGAGAGACCTTCTCTTTCAATGAGAACCTGGGCGAAGTGAGTGCCGAGACTGGCTACGAAGAATCGGTGATTATCACAGGCGATCGCACCACAGAAGGCATCGGCGGTGGCATCTGCCAGGTATCTACCACCGCCTTTCGGGCCGCCTTCTGGGGTGGCTTCCCTATCATCGAGCGATCACCCCACAGCTTCCGGGTGAGTTGGTATGAGCCGCCCGTGGGATTAGACGCTACCGTCTATGCGCCAGCGGTTGATTTCAAGTTCCTCAACGATACTCCCTATCAC
>CAZQDO010000163.1:4099-11419 GCA_964592085.1 uncultured Anaerolineae bacterium
ATCACATCCTCATCGAAACCGAGGCCGATACGCAAACAGGGGCACTGATCTTCCGTTTCTACAGCACCAAGACCGGGCGTAGCGTGGAGATGGAAGGGCCTTTCGAGGAAAACGTGGTGCCCCACGCGCCGGCCATATACGAAGACGATCCCACGCTGCCCAAGGGAACGACCAAGCAGGTCGAGTGGGCCAAAAATGGGGTTGATGTCACCATTTACCGGATCATCAAAGAAAGCGACGAGGTGATTTCCAGGGAAGAGTTCTTCAGCCGCTATAAGCCCTGGCAGGCCGTGTACCTGGTGGGAACAAAGGAATAAAAACAGCGCCGACGATTCTGTCGGTGCTGTTTTGAAGTGGCTTGAGGTGTCAGGCACTTTGAGCGGAAGTGCCTGACACCTGGACTGCTAGAAATACCGTCCCTCATCCAATACTACGTCCTCATCGCCGATGACCCTGAACTGGCGCTCCTGCGGCTGAACCATGGGGGTGGGAAAGGGTGGCTGCAGATAGCGAGACTGGTTGTTCCCTGGGTTGACGATGACCACTGGCGGATAGTCCCCTCGCCGCGGTTGCACCTCCCGCTCCCCATGCCTGCCGCTCACCGCCATGATGAGCAAGCTGGTCGGTATTGAAGCCAGCACCCCGCACGCTACCCCGATCACCACCGCCATGGCGTCGTTGGACATCCGCTTGCCGATGATGATCGCCAGGGTGATGGCAAAAGCGATGAGCGCTACGGTTACTACCTTTTTCATGCAGAATCCTTTCGTCACGCTTGTTCACCCCTCCCTCTGCGAGGGGGAGGGCATCCATACTCTCACTTCACCAGTTTCAGCCGGGCGGCCAAGCGCCTCAAGGGAACCGCCCTCCCGTCGGTCCCAGTCGCCTCCTCCACCCAGCGACGGCTGGTGCGACCTCCCTTGCTCAACCGAACCACCAGTTCCCGAATCTCCTGACCTGACACGTAGGCCGCCTGCAAGCGTATCACCTGCCCCTGGGCTACCACCAAGAAGTCCCCCCGTCCCAACAGCCTCTCCGCACCCGTCCCCGCCAGGCCCGACGCCACCTTGGCATCCTCTGGGCTGACCACACTGCCCACGATGCGCACCGGGAAGTTGGACTTCACCAGCGAGCCGATGACGGACACGGTGGGCTTCTGCACGCAAGCCACCACGTGGATCCCTGCTCCTCTCCCTCGCTGCAGCAGGCGCGTCAGCAGGTGCTCCATGTCCTTGCCCCCCACCATCATCAGGTCGGCCAACTCGTCAATGAACACCACCACCTGGGGCTGGGTCACCTTCTCCTGATCCCGCCTCTCCATCTCCACCACCAGGCGTCCCAGCACCTCCAGGGCTCCTTCTACGTCTTCCACCGGAGGATACAATACGTGGGGGAGACCTGCGAACGAGGCGAAGCCCTGCCCCTTGGGGTCAATCAACACCAGTTGCACCTCCCCCAGGCGATTGTGCATGGCCAGGCTGGCGATCATGGTGCGGGCCACCTCGGTCTTGCCCGATCCCGTCCTGCCCGCGATGAGCACGTGAGCCACGTCTGCACTAGGAAGCCGCAGCAGCAACGGCGTCCCCTCCTCGTCCAGGCCCAAAACCGCCGTGCAGGGAGGGATCTCCATCAGCCGACGGCACAGGGTCAGAAGCTTCACCGTCTGGGGTGTCTCCCGAGGGATCTCCACGTTGATCTTGCCGTTTTGGCGGAACACTCGGCAGGAAGGGATGCCCAGGGAGAGAGCGATCTCCTCCCCCAGGCCCTTGATGCGGCTGACCTTGGCCCCCACCACGGGCACCAGCTCGAAGCGCACGAAGCGGGGAGTCACCGTGCCGCCGCAGACGTGCGAAGCCACCTTGTGGCTGGCCAGGACCATTTCGATTTGCTCAGCTTGATACTCCAGCAAACGTCGCATCGCCCCCCCTATCCCCCCCAACTCTGGGGGGGAAGTTCTGTCTCCCTCACCGTCAACTGGCAGCGGCGGCTACCCGCTGCGGGAAGGGAATCACCTTGCCGCCGCTGGCGACCTTGCGGCGAGTTGGTCGAACCACTCGAGGCAGGGGAATCTCTTCGAGAGCGGGCTCACCCGCGGTGCGCAGGGCACAGGATGCACACTGGCGGGGATCGCTGATGGGGGCGATCTTGGCCGCGCAAGCCGCCCTATGGAAGCTGATCCGGGCCGGCTCATCGTTCCAGACCTCGGAGTGGCCGTTGCCATAGCGGACCACGATAGGTGAGGGAGAGGACTTCTGCAGAGAGAAGCGCAGCTTGTCGCAGGAAATCTGTTTGGCGGGGCAGTCTCGACAGATGTTGGGTGAGACCTCGTTATCGCCCTCGACGATCTTGTTGCAGACGATTCGGCCATCGCGAGCCACGCTGCGGTGAGCGCATATCTTGCCAGTCAAGTTGCCCATCATCATAACCCCTTCCTTATGAAACAAAATAGAACGCCTGTTCTAGGCATATTATACCAGAACAGGCGTTCTATGTCAAGGGGAAAACACCCCAAAATGCAGGTTTCGCGAAAATTTTAAGGTTTGGCGTCAGTTCAATTGGCGGATTACGAGAACCACCTTCCCTTGAATCTCCACGTTGGCCGGGTGAACGTAGATGGGCTCCATGGTTGGGTTGGCCGGCTGCAGGCGCACCCGTCCTCCCTCCAGGTAGAAGCGCTTCAGGGTGGTCTCCTCCTCATCCTTCAGCCACACGGCCACCAGCTCGCCGTTGGCTGCCTCCTCCTGGTGCTTCATGACCACGACATCTCCATCGTGGATCAAGGCATCAATCATGGAGTTGCCCCTCACCTGCAAGGCGTAGATGTCTTCTTCCCTCCCGATGATGTCACGGGTCAATTCGATGGTCTCGTAGCCGAAGGGTGGGAGGTCGCTGCTGGGGATGGGGATGGGTTCGCCGGCGGCGATCCGCCCCAGCAAGGGAATGCTCACGACGTCATCCCTAGATGTAAGAACTCCCGATCCGGGTCCACCCACGAGCCTCAGTCCCCTGGAGACCGTTTTGTCCCGGGCGATGTAGCCCTTCTTCTCAAGGACGTTCAGGTTGTAGTTGACCACCGACGTCGAAGAGATGCCGACGGCCGTGCCTATCTCTCGGATAGTGGGAGGGTACTCGTTTTCGACAGTGAAGGCCTTCAAGAAACTAAGGATCTTCTTCTGACGCTCCGATAAAGTCATGGTAAGTCACCTCCTGTAGTGTACGTCACCCTAATTATACACGAACATGTGTTCTATGTCAAATCGGCTTTGGCGTCCAAGCAACCCACTCAGCCCCCTTGAGCGACCTCAATGGCGTATTCGTAGTTGGCCAGTTCAGTGGTAACTGGGGCCAAGCCAGAGACGACCAGCACGGCGCGCTCGACTTCGTTCCCCACGCCCTCCACTACCAAGCGCCCAGTCTGGGTCTCGTCCAGTTCCATGCGCTGCACCCTCACCTCTGGGCCGAGGACGATGAACTGCACCAGGAACCACTGAGGCAGGATATTGTCAGTGCGGATGAAGCCCTCGGCTAGCCATTCCCCATCAGTTTCAGCATCATACAAATAGCCCAGCTCGGGGATGGCGATGTCGTCCACACAGAAGCCAACATGGTTCACGGCACCGTCGGTGATGTACTCGAATCGCAACAGGATCTCCCGGCCAACGTAGGGGGTCAGGTCTATCTGCTCCTCAAGCCAGCCAGGAACCCCGCCAGCGGAACCCTGCGATTGCCCCGTGTAGGCTTGACCAAAGCTGTTGCCGTTGGGATTAGAATCTGTGGTATATTGACCTTGCAGGATGTCCCAGGTCTGGCCGCCATCGGCCGAAACCTCAATGTAGGCGTAGTCCCAATCCTCCTCAATGTCATACCAGAGCCAGGCTTTCAGGGTGGCTTGCGATAGCCCCGTCAAGTCAAAAGCTCGGGTCAGGGTCATGTTGCTGTTGTCACCGCGATTGGACCACCAGAAGTACTTTCCGCTGTGAGGATCGTTGGGAACCAGCTTCACCTCTGTTGAGCCAGTGAATGTGAGGACGAAGTCTCCTTTCCCCTGCAATTCGATGTAATCGGCGCCGTACTGGTGGACGGTGGTGGAGCGCTGGACAGGGTAGTCGCTGTGGGTTTGATCGAGACTGACTGGGCCGACGGTCAGGTCTCGATAACCATAGCGCCCATCGGCCAGCTCGGTATCGTCGAGATAGTTGGCCACCAGCCAATCGGCGAAGACGCCCTCGAAGGTCAGCCCATGCTCAATCAGGATGGCCTCGAAGCCGGCTGTGCCATCGGTCTGCTGCGCCACCACTTCGCGCAAGGCTTCGTCGCCGAAGCGTTCCAAGAAATAGGCCGCGAAAAGGAAGCTGGCCCCGTAGCTAGGTGACGTCTGCCCAGGATCGGGCCAGGACGTGAGTTGTGTATCGGGGTTACTACTGAAAGCGCGATCAACTCCGCCCACATCATAGCCATTGAGATGAGAGGCCAACTCCGAGAAGCCCTCATTGACCCACGTATCCTCATCGCGATCAACCGCCCAATGGATCATGTGTTGGAACTCGTGAGCCAGGACGCTTTCGTAAGCTGCTGTGCCGGGCTGAAGCCTGTCCGAGTTGATGTAGAACATCTCGCGCTCGTTGGAGTAGGGGTTGATCAAGCTGGAGTACTCATCGGTGTCCAGATAGTAGCCAAGTACCGCGCCCCCCAGTCCACTGGACTGGAGTATGTGGAGGCGGGGGTCATTGTCCACGCCCGGCGTCCACTCGCTTCCGAAGAACTGCCGGTTGGTGGGATAGATTTGGTTTTCGAAACGCTCGGCCGATCTTTTCAGGGCCTCCTGATCGAAAGCGGGGCTTTCCTCCACCCACAGGTAGAGGTGAGGCGTCAGGTAGCTAAGGGTGGCCGTAGTCGTGTAGTTGCTGTTGGTATCCAAGTTTCCAACCCAAAAGACGTCTTTGTCGCCCACGGCATAGGTGGGCGGGGTATCGTTCACCACCACGGGGATGGGCTGATCCACTCTCTTGAGGCGAGAGGCCAGGGCTATGGGGTCTCGCTGAGGGATCGAGGTTTCGGCCAGAAACTCTTCGGAGGATCGTCTGACCGGAGCTGTAGGGATAGGCGTCGGGCTGGCGATTGGTACAGAAGTGGGTGTGAGCGCGGAGGTGGCGACAGGCACTGGGGTAGGTGTGGGCGTGCGGGTGACGACGGGCACTGGTGTTGGCATGGAGCTAACCAGGAACTCGTCCAGCCGGGGCGCCATCAGTACGACCGCCCCCAGGACCAGCAGGTTCAGGCAGCAACAGAGACAGAGTGCGATGGCAACTACGACGGGGACGATTGAGCGGTTGTCCAAAACGGGTTTCCTTTCAAGCGTGGATCTTCGGGTCATCGAACCAAATTCATCTGCCTATTATAGCAGAAAGACGACAAAAGGCAACGCCCGCACCGACAGCGGTGTGGGCGTTGCCTGGAATGTGTTCAGCAATTTCGAGGGCTACAGGTAGTCCCCCCAGGTGCCGTCGTTGTAGAGGACGAAGACACCCTCAGTGGGGCTCCAGATCATGAGGCCATTCTCGAAAGGCTCAATGGAAGCCCAGAATGAGCTCTCCGCCATGGTAGCCCAGCCCAGGCCATCCCGCACCCCCGGTTGCTCCCTCCAAACTTTGCCGAAGCCAAACTGCGGCTGATAGAGACCTGACGGAGGCACGATGTTCGGATCGTAGGCAGGATCCCCTGTCTCCCAGGTATCGGTGAACATCTGCCAGGTGCCGTTGTTGTAGAGGACGTAGATGTGGCGCAGATCCTCCCGCCAGAACATGTAGCCACCCTGGAAGAGCTGTTCAGAACTCCAGATGCCCATCTCGACATCAGTGGGGCATCCCAGGTTGGCGCGTACTGTCATATCGGTCCAGACCGTGCCAAAGCCCAGCACTGGCCAGATGGAGCACCCCCGGACAGGGTATGTTTCGACAGGATCCCACGCGAGGGAGACCTCTGCCACACCACCAGACTCGTAATATTCCAGCTTCAACTCGTGCCAGCCTGCCACCAGAGTGACATCGGCGGTGAAGGTTCGGGCGGCTTGGACACGCCATTCGTTGATGGGCAGTTGGTCATCCACCCAAAGCTTGACCCCGTCGTCGGCGGTGACAGTGAAGCGATAGCTCCCTCCTTCGAGGCTCATGCTCCTGGTCCAGCGTATGGAGAAGTTGTCGTTTGCCAGCCCGCCGCCGGGCCCGCCGAATTGCCAGTCCCAGTCAAGGCCGGGACCATCGCCCCGGACGAAGGTGGGAGAGCCACTGAGGCTGGGGTTGCTGTAGTACTCGCCGCGCCACTCAAGAGAAGTGGGGTAAGGTTCGGTGCTCTGCTGAGCGCTTACCTGAGCCTGCACCTGAGGCTGTACGCGCTCCCACCAGAGCTTGGCCTTGGCGATCTGCCCGTTTTCGTAATACTCCATCTTCAGTTGGTGCCAGCCTTCGCCGAGACTGATGGAGGCCTTGTGGGTTGAGGCAGTCTGGTCGTACCATTCGTTTACGAGCAGATGGTCATCCACCCAGAACTTCACCCCGTCGTCATTGATCACGTAGAAGTGATAGTCTCCGGCCTGGAAAACCTGTCCCCTGGTCCAGCGGACGGAGAAGCTATCGTTCGTCAGTCCGCCACCGGGCGAGCCGAAGCCCCAATCGAAGTCTATGGAGCCTCCGTCGTCTCGGACGAACAGGGGAGAACCGGCCAGGCTGGTGTTGTCGTAGTATTCGCCGCGCCAGTTGGCGGGATTCAGGGCCACCGTCGTTCGATCCCACCAGACCCTGGCCTCAGCCACACCGCCCAGTTCGAAGTACTCCACCCTCACGTGGTGCCATCCCTGGACCAGGTCTATGGAGACTTCGTGGGTCTGAGCAGCCTGCTCGCCCCAGCGGTCAATGAGCACCTGCTCATCTACCCATAGCCTGACCCCATCATCGGTGACGGCGTAGAACTTATAGGTTCCCCCCTCGAAGTGCACGTTCCTGGTCCACCGCACCGAGAAGTTGTCTTTCGATACTGCGTTATCACCGGGGACACCAAAGCCCCAGTAAAAATCAATGTTGCCATCGTCCCGGACCAGGGCCGGGTCGCCACTGAGGTCTCTGTTATTGTAGTACTCCCCCCGCCAGAAAGCATCCGGGTAGCTGAAGGCTTGAGGTTGGGCAGGGAACGCTACGATGGTCACAGCCAGAACGGTCAGGATGGCTATGGCCTGGAGCGATGGGCCAGCCTTCACCCTGTCGCTTAGAGATTTCACAGCCTTTACTGAAAACATCTTCTCACCTCCGTGTTGGTAACAATCATGAC
>CAZQDO010000164.1:0-11362 GCA_964592085.1 uncultured Anaerolineae bacterium
CCATGAAGCTTACGGGGCGCCAGAGAGAGTTCCTCAGCCGATTTCTCGATATATACCGGAAGGCCAAACAACCCATTCACTACACCCAGGTAGCCGAGAAGGTGGGGGTAAGCAAGCTGACCGCTTACGACATGCTGCGTCTCCTGGAAGAGCGTGGGCTAGTGGCCTCAGAGTACCTGT
Source organism: uncultured Anaerolineae bacterium (assembly GCA_964592085.1). Classification (GTDB taxonomy): domain Bacteria; phylum Chloroflexota; class Anaerolineae; order VGOG01; family VGOG01; genus CAZQDO01. Next base: position 181 of record CAZQDO010000164.1, read on the forward strand.
TGCCCAAGGAGGGCGGGCCCGGCCGTTCCAGTATCGTCTTCTACCCTACGGAAAAGGCAGCCGAGGCGATGCCTCCGCAGGCCAGGGAGGAGTGGGACAAAACGGAATGGGAGCGGGTCAAGGGACGCACCCTGCAAGCCCTTGATGAACGCAAAGACGCTTACCAGAACCTCCTGGATGAGATCCTGCTCCGCATCCCCAAGCAGAAATCACCGATGCTCTACGTCACGGAGATGATCACCGCCATCATTCTGCAGTTGCACCAATTGCGAGAAGAGGTGAAAGTGAACGGGCTCTTCCCCGATCTTCGCCTTTTGGGATTACCTGGCGAGCTAGGCCTCAACGCCCTGCCCGGCGTGACTCTGGGCCTCGCCCTGGTGGAAAAGGCCAACCATCACGTCACCACGCTGCTGCTTGCCTATACGCAGAAGTATCAGGATCACCTGGCCAGGCTGAGCGCTGAGAACAAGAAGAGGCTGGCTGACTTCGCTCAGGAGGTGATGAAGATTGTAGGAATGTAATTCCCCCTGTTGTTTCAGATCACATTTTTAAGGGAAGTGAGGCTTCCCGGAGAGGAGACAGAAAGCGTGGAAGAAGTGCTAGACCTGGTTAAGCCGGCTTCAAGCCTCTGGGTGAGAATCCGCCAGGGGTTTGAGGCCAAGTTGGGCTCATTGAGGTTGTTGGAGCGGAGCGGGTGGGCTCGGAAGATATTGGATGCGTCAATAAGGGGCATTGAGGTAGAGCCTATCCCGGCCTATCTGGGCGATGGGAAATGTGCGATCATCGTGAGCAATTATCCCTCGGTTTCACAAACGCTGAGGGCCGTCTTAAAAGTCGGCTGTCGTCTGCCCGGAAAAGAGCTTCGGTTGAAAGCGATTGCCAGGAAGGAAATCGTGGCGCGAGCCAATGTGCTGTTCAAAGCGCTGGGGGTGGATCGGCAAATCTTCCCGGCGCTAAAGGACTCATCGGGAAAATATGCATTGGAGCACCATACCCTCAAGAAGATTCTAACTCACCTTGATGGCCAGGGGAATGTTCTGTGGCTTTCGATCACAGGCAAAAACGAGGGCAACGGCCTGTTGGAGCGCGATTTGAGGACCGGGGCAGCGCTGTTTGCCGTCAAGAAGAACATCCCCATCGTGCCCATGGGGTTGGTGACGGAAGAGAAAAAGGGAAGAGTCAGGATAGTGAGGGTCAGGTTCGGTGAGCCGATAACTCCGCCTGGTGTGGGAAAGCTGGACGAGTTCGAGCGGGGCGATCTCTTGCTCGATATTTCGCGGCTGATGATGTGCCAAATAGCTGTCCTTCTTCCTCCTGGACAGAGAGGGGATTTTGAGAACATTGAGGATAAGTTGAGAGAGGCCAAGAGTAGACTGGACCAGATGAGATGAGTGGCTAAGACGTCGGAACTGACAAAAGCTGCCCTGTTTGAGAGATTCAATAGATGGAGAATTACTAGCAGAGCGGGTCCCCACGCCAGTCCTGAGCTTGTCGAAGGGCCGCCGATTCGCGGGCATGGGAGCCCGCTCTGCTTCAGAATTTCCATCTACTGAGATTCTATAGTATAATGTCGAAGGATCCTGAAAAACATTGAGGAGGCATCGAAATGAGGAAACCGTTATTGGCTGGTCTCTTGGTACTTCTGGTTTTATGCGTTGGCTGCGAAACGGCTACTGAGGTTCCTCCGACACCAACCGCTACTCCTATACCGCCCACCTCAACTCCCATGCCTATGCCCACGGCCACACCAAAGCCGCCGACACCAACACGGACTCATACCCCTAGCCCTACGCCTACCCCCGTGCCTACGGCTACACCGAAGCCGCCGACACCAACGCGAACTCATACCCCTAGCCCCACTCCCACGCCCGTGCCCACGGCCACACCAAAGCCACCTACACCAACACGGACTCATACCCCTGTGCCCACGGCCACACCGACACCAGTTCCGCCCACACCGACCCGTACTCCAGTCCCTCCCACGGCCACTCCTGTCCCCACCGCCATACCTACGCAGGGCGCACCTCCTCCGCCGGTGGATGCCGCCATGATCGCTATCCCCGCTGGCGAGTTCACCATGGGCAGCGAGGTGGAGGACGAAAGGCCCCCTCACGTGGTCTTCGTGGACGCCTTTGAGATTGATAATCTCGAGGTGAGCAACCAGGAGTTTGAGAGGTTTGTCTGGGAGACGGGCTACGTCACCGATGCAGAGAAGTCAGGCGAAACGTCGTGGCGATACTATGCCAAGAACAAGCCCAGTCATCCTGTGGTGAAGGTGAGCTGGAACGACGCCAAGGCGTATTGCGAGTGGCTTGGAAAGAGGTTGCCCACCGAGGCGGAGTGGGAGAAAGCAGCTCGGGGCACCGACGCGCGCGCCTATCCGTGGGGCAACCAGTGGGATGCAGCCAGGGCCAACAGCAAGGAGGCGGGTAATCGTGGGACCACCTCTGTGGGGAGCTTCCCTGCCGGGGCCAGCCCTTACGGCGTGCTAGACATGGCTGGGAATGTTGCCGAGTGGACAGCCGACTGGTTCAAGGCCTATCCTGGGAGTGACTTTTACTCCCCGTATTTTGGGGAGAAGTATAGAGTGATCAGAGGCGGCGGTTGGTTCAGCGACCAGAAATTGGTGCGCACCACCGAGCGGAGTTGCAGCGGCGTTGAGCTGGCTAACGACGACGTCGGCTTCCGCTGCGTCAGATAGCTTCTGGTTCAAAACTCAGCAGTGGCAGCTCCCATGCCGCCGAATTGCCAGGTGTGGGAGCCTGGCCTGCTAGTTCGCAACAAGAACTAGATAGCGGACCACTTCTGGAACAAACCACCGGGGTCTACCCTACCCATTCACGTGTGACGGGCGCAGCTCTTTCGAGCTGCGCCCGCCTAACGACTGAAGTCGTCACTACGAGCCAAAAATGCCAATACCCAATCCCCCATTGACTCGTTACCCCTCGTACTTCACTCCCCCATCACTTGCAGCACCAACTCCCGCGACCGAGGTCGGTTGTCGAAATCAATGAACACAATCTGCTGCCAGGTACCCAGGGTGAGCCTTTGGTCCACGAAGGGTATCGTCAAGGAGGGACCCAGGAGCGAAGCCCGCACGTGGGAGTGTCCGTTGCCGTCACCCCAGCGCAAGTCGTGCTGATAGTGGATGTCGGAGGGAGCGATGCGGTCGAATAGCTTCTGGAGATCGGAGAGCAAACCCGACTCGTACTCCACGGTGGTGATCCCTCCCGTCGAGCCAGTTACAAACACGGTGACCGTCCCGTCCTTCAGGCCCGAACTGGCAACCTCCTGGGCCACTTGCCTCGTTATATCCACGATGTGACCATTCCCCTGAGTCTTCAGTCCGATTCTCCTGGTGACTACCATATCCCTCCTCACTCTACCTCGACCCCGAAGTCTAACGGCACCACCTGAATCCAGGTATTGCCCAGCTTCAGTGGGATGGGGCTGCCTGCATCGTCAAGGAAGCGAATCAAGTCTTGACGTTGCGACCTGACCCATTTGCCCTCAAATGCCTGGCCATCGCGGAAGACCATGGCCCGGCCCTCCCCCCATATCTGAATCTCAATGGAGTAGTAGATGCGAGGCCCGGTGCTGTCCTCGACAATGTCTGTATCCAGGTGATTAGCGTAGAGCACCACCACGTTCCTGGCGGCGATTTGCTCACCAGTCAGCTCGTCTTCGTGGGGATCCCCAAAGATGGAACGCAGGTAGGCCTGGCGTGTTGGGTCGTACTGGTATTCAGCCGAGGCGTATTTGGGCGTGTAGAGGAACTCCATGCTGGTGGCCGGGCTGCCGCCCGCTGGCGGCTGCTCGGAGAACACCCACCCTGAAAGGTCCTGGCGTTGGTTCAAGCCTCTTGCCTCGGTGACCTCCCACAGGGACTGGGTGTCGCTAAAGAGGGTGTGCTCGTAGGCCTTGCCCTCACTGGGGATGCGAACAAAGCCAGCGTGACCAAAGTCGGGGGATATGACCCTGTCGAAGAAGTCCGATTCCATGATCTTCTGCTTCACCCCGCCGCTGGCCCCGGAGTAGGCGAACATGGACTTGAACATGGCTGGAATCTCCAGGTCAATAAGGCGCGCGCTGCGGATGGAACCCACCTTTTCCGCATCCTTGCTCAGGAAGATAGCGGTCAGGCGCGTCAACCCAGCCTCAGACAAATGCTCGAAGACGACATCGGCGAAGCTCAGGCCTGCCTGGGGGCGCACTATCGGCGGGAAGTTGGAGATCTTCACCGCCAGGGGGCGTCGCTCCAGAATTGCGGTATCGCTAACCGCCTCACCAGTGAGGGGACCAACATCAGCGGCTGACGTCGGGATGGGCGTCGGCGTCGGCATCGCCGATGGCACCGGCGACGGTGTTGGTGTCAGCTCTGGCTCCGGCGTTGGCGAAGGGGGAAGTGGGGTATTGGTTGCTGTCGGAACCTGTACCCTGATGGGTGTCAGGGTGGCGGTCGGCAGGGGAGTGGCTGTAGGCGGGACAGGGGTTGAGGTGGCTGTGGGCGGCGTGGTGGGGATGGGCGTGGACGTGGCTGGCGGCTTGGGTGTCTTGGTGGGAGTAGGGGTTGGTGTTGGGGAGGAGCTGCAGCCACTGAGAAGGGGCAGCAGGACCAACCCGCCGATGACGCAAAAGCAGAGGAAGACACTCACCCTGGACACTGGTTTAACATCTGTCATGGTTTTCTGACCTCCGGCAAGAGATTTCGAATAGGCGCGCATATTATAGCACATTTGCCTCAATTAGACCATTTATCTCGTCTGCGCCTCCTCCAGCTCGGCGATCAAAGTTTCCAACACTGTCTGCTGACTGGGCGGGGCAAAATCGCGGGCCTGACGGGCGGCACCCAGGGCTTCCTGGATGGATCCGAGTTCCTGATAGGCCAGGGCCAGCGTTCTGAGGGCAGCGTGGTCATGGGGCGCAACCTGCAGAGCCATCAGCGCTTCTTCCCGAGACACCTCGGCCTCGCCCCACTCCAGATGCAATGCGGCCAGTCCCCTGTGAGCCTCGAGCGAGTCCGGTTCCAACGCCAGAGCCTGACGATAACTCTCCTCGGCTAGCGCCAATTGACCGAGACCCAGGTAGGCATCGCCTAGCATGGCGTGAGTCTCGTCGGAGTCGTCATCCCGGGCCAGGGCCTGCTGGCTGGCCTCGACAGCCTCTTCGTACCACTCCAGGGCCAGGTAGACCCGCGCCTGCTCAACGTACAGAGCGGCCCGATTCGGCCCCAAAACGATAGCCTGGTGGAGGGGTTCCAGGGCGTGCTCCAGCCATGCCTGATGCACAGCCAAATCAGCCGTTCCCTCGGCTATGGCCCGATACAGCAAAGCGAGATTCCAGAAGTGGATTGCATCCCTGGGAGCCAGATCCCTCGCGCGTCTGACAGCCTGCAGCGCCTCCTCCAGGGCAGCCGCTCTCTGGTTGCCATCGGAGGCAGCTTGGGCTTGCTCCAGGTAGGTCTCAGACAGGCTGGCATAGTAGCTATCCTGGTCGGGAGCCAGAGCCAACGCCTGACGGTGAAGGGCGATGCTGAGATCCAACTGCCCCTCTGCGCGCAGGAGTTGCGCCGCTTTGAGATAGATGTCGGCCTGAGCGACGTGGATGTTGCTCAGGAAGATGACCAGGCCGACGACCAGGGTCAGGCTCAGGTACAGTGGCCAACGGCCAGAGCGCCACAGAGGCAGGCGCTTTGACCCTGTCCGAGTCAAAGCCACCGCCAGTCCAGCCAGGGTCAGGCCCAGCCAGGCCAGGAAGATCGAATAGGCCGGAATGGGATGGAACCCCCGGCTCAGTTTGAGCAGGGCCAGCAGGAGGGGAACCAGCAAGGCCCAGCCCAGGGACAGGGCCGGCCAGGCTATTCCAGCCCGGTCGAGCCTCAGGCCATCTCCGGCTCCGACCTGGGCCAGCACAGCCCCCAGCAGCCACGTAAGCCCAACCAGCCCTAACAGGATCGGATCCAGGAAATCGGTCCAGGGCAGCAGGAAATCGGCCAGCAGAACGCCCAGGATCAAGCCCAGAAGCAGAGACCGCGCCAAGCGATCCCCACCGCTCGATTCCAGAAGCGCCATCAAGCCGGGCTGGTCCACGCTGGGCGTGGGACGGCGCTTACGGCGGCGACTGCGCCCCGATGGTGGGGCCGTTGGCGTCGCGTCCCCAGACCGGGTTGCCAGGGCAGTGAGCAGGGCCAGGATGACCCAGAACAAGGTGCGGTTGATGGTCTGCCCGAAGCTAAACTGGACAGCGACCAGGTGTCCGACCAGCGCTGCCAGCAGCCCGACTACGAGGAGCTGTCGGCCTTCGCCTTCGATCCCTTCGACCGTAAGCGAAGCGGCGCTCTGGGCAGGCCGTGGTATCGGCCTGGTCCCCATGACATGGGGTAGGAAAAAGCGGGCCAGAAGGTAGAGGCCCAGCCCCATCGCCAGGCCCAATCCGAAGACCGGCACCAGGAAGGCCCGCTTTCCTGTCAGCACCCAGGCCGCCCCTCCAGCCAGAAGCCCACTTCCCAGGACAAAGGCCACCAGAAGCCAGGTCTCCCGAGGCCGACGGTCCATCAGGCCCAGTCCGACCAGACCCAGCCGCATGGCGCTCAGGAACAGGCAGAGATAAGCAGCCAGGCTAACCAGCCCGCCGGTGGCGACGATGTCCAGAAACTCGTTGTGCAGCCGATCGGTGCGGGCCGGCAATATCTGGTGGAGGTTGGCGGAGATGAAGGGCTCGACGGCGTAGAGTATGGTGTCGGGACCGTAGCCAACCAGTAGACGGACAGGGTCGGAGGTCGCGAGAGCGACCCCAGCCTCCCATTGCCCGATGCGCTGCTGCCCTGTGGCCGAGCCGGGATCCACCGCCTCGCTAAGTCGGCCCACGTAGGTTATCTCTTGCACCGGCTCCAGGGGGCTTTCCGGCAAGTTGACAAAGACCAGCAAAGCAATGACCGCCAGGGCTGCAATGGTCACACCGCCCACGAGACGCCCATCGCCTGCGCGGGCAGCCAGCAGTAACCCCAGATAGAAAACCATGGCCAGAAACCCCAGGAATGCCCCCCGGCTCTGTGTCACGATGAAAGTCGCCAACTGGAGACCCACTAACACGACCAGAGCACCCACAGCCAGGTAGCGGCGCAGTTCAGCCTGGTGTCGTGCTGCTCTCCAGGCGGCAACGAGCGCGACCATCGTCAGCGGCAGGAGCATCACCATGTACTCACCCATGAAGATGGGGTTGCCGATGGATGAACTGGGGCGACTCACAACCTCTGTCAGCCATTCGATGGGGTCCAGGTGGAGGGCCTGGGCGAGGGCGTGCAGAGCACTGGGAAGGCTGGTCGCCAGGATAGCGGTAACCAGCCGGGCGACCTGGTCGTGGGTTCGGAGGATTCGGCGGGCAGCCAGGAAGACGATGACATAGGCCAGGAGAACGTAGAAACCCTGGGCACGTTCGAGGGAGCCCCAAAAGCTGAGCTCAGGGTCAATGGAGACCAAAGTGGCCAGGGCAGCAGCCAGGACCACCAGGATGGTGGGCAAGGTGAGAGGGGGGAGCCTGTCCTTGAGTTCACTGGCCCTCAGGGATGTCGGAATCCGGGGCCAACCGCGCGTCTCCAGGCGATGGATCAGCCAGGCCAGGGCGGCCAGCCAGGCCAGGGAGCGGATCAGAAGGACCTTGGTCAGCGAGAAGTCCTCAGAAGCAGTGACATTGAAGAACAAAGGCGCTACAACAACGGCGGCCAGAATGACAGCTTCGATCAAAGCTTCGCAGAAGAGGTTCAGTCGGGTCTGCATGGGAATCTCCTGTTCAAGGATACTCCTAGTTTATCACAGTTCGCGCCATCGGTCAAACGAGGCTGGGCCAATCAAAAAGAGGGGGCGGGCATTGTGCCCACCCCCTCTCGTGGTGCTTTGGTTTGGTACTGGAGGCAGCGCCTCCTGACCTGGCTGATAACTAGAACCCGATGATGTTCAACAGCAGGTTCTCGTTGTCGGCCGGCCAGTCGGGCCACACGTAGTCAGGATCGGTAGGATCGGAAGCGTTCCAGGTGATGGTACCCATGAACGAAGCGTCGTCCATCCAGTCCATATCACCGATCAACACCACGTCACCAGCGAAGTCAGCCGTAGCCAGCCGCGTGATGCCCGGCATGGTGTCCGCCGCACAGATGGTAGCACCATCCTGCGGATGCGGAGCATCAACCCTGGCAATGTAGCCCGGATCCGCGTCCGTCTCCACGGTGATGCTCATCGCGGTGTTGAAGTCCAGCGTATTGACATCCGGCGTCGCGCCACCAAGGAGCTGGTCGTCTGGATCGAGGTCGTCGGCCAGCGCGCCAGTGACTGTGCTGGAATCCACGAACTGGACATCAAAGTCGTTCAGCGCGTCGATCAAGTCGTTCTCCACATCGGCCTGCTCGCCGGCATCGCTCATGATCACCAGGCGACCACCGTTCCTCATGAACAGGTCAAGCTGCGCAATCTGACCCGGCGTGAAGTATTGGGTCGGATCCTCGTCAGCCACATCGTTCCCAGGCCCGAGCAGGAAGATGACCTTGTACTCCTCGAGATCGGGATCGGTCGGCCAGTCATCGTCGTAGTCCACGATGAAGCCCAGGTACTTGAACAGCGCCTCAGCGTCAGTGTAGCCCTCGTTATCGCCGTCGTTGCCGTAGTACAGCAGGATGCGGCTCATGGGCGTCTGGTGCAACTGGAAGGTGAGAGTGCCGCTTCCGCCGCAGACGGGGATGTACACCGTGTCGATCGACACGTTATACCCTTCCACAGCAACGCTCACTATCACGGGGCTGTCCGGATCCCACTCGATGTCGGTGACTTCGTACTCGCCAGCCACTGCTGTGGAGGCGACGACGCCCGCACCGGCGGAAGTCGTAGCCGTGAGGTCCTCGAGATCATCCAGCACGATGGGGTCGCCCGTTTCCTTGTCCTCGATGTAGACGGTCAGGCTGACGTCCTCACAATCCGGATCCATCTCGGGGTTGATCACTACGTCGTCGCAGAGGAGGGTCATCGCAGCCGATTCCCAATCTGCGTAGCCGCTCTTCGTCACCTTCAGGGTGAAGGGCTCTCCACCCATGTTCGAGTCAACGTCGAACTCGAAGTAGCCCGTGGAGTCGGTGGTGTCCGCGCCTTCGTTGACATCAGCACCGTCGATGGGATCGGTGGTGACTTCGTCAATGACGTTGCCAGACACGGTGACCACGCAAGGTGAGTACATGTAGTCGAACGGAATGGCCTCGTACACCCGGGTCAGGTCACCCTCGGTCGTCTGCGGGCCAGCGCCGCCACCGACGGGCAGCTCTTTCTCGTAGCCGTAGTTCAGCACTACCACCGAAGGCATCACGGGCTCGATGTCGGCCTCACCGTCGAAGTCGGTGTCGCAGAGCTGCTCCACCTGCTCGACCATGTACACCGCCGCTCCAACGAAGCCTCGAGGTATCGACCCAAAGTAGGCCAGATCCTGAACCGACATGTGCTTGGGATGCAGCCACGGAACGCTGATCCACGCCACGTCCCGACCCGTCTCGTCACGAATGTAGAGGTTGCCCTTTATCTTCGTGCAGTTGGAGTTGTTGCGAACGACGATGCGAGAGGTCACTCCCTCTTGCTCCTTCGCAACGTACGGCATGGCCCAACCCCACATGTTCACCTTCTGATGCTCCGGATGCGCGTTGTACGCACCACCCTGCGTCTCGCCCGCTATGGTGTGCCGCCAGCCAGGCAGACTCTCGTCGTAGACCTTGGTCTTCTTGATGTCTACCACCACGAAGATGGGCTCACCAGCGTGATCCTCCCCAGGATAGTCGACCTGCGCGTGGGACACGATCTCCGCCGCCCCAACGTACGCGTACCCGTAGTTCACTCCCAGGTCCGTGATGGCCGGCAGGTAGAAGGTGGCCGAACCGTTCCTGCACACCCACTCACCCACGTAGAAGATCTGGTCGCCACTCTGGTCGAAGAACTCCACCGTCACCCAGGTGGGCAGCGACCCGTCGGTGATGTTCTGTACCTGGATGCTGGAGCTGTAGCCGCTCCACTCGCGATACAGCAGGTCCGCATACCACTCGTGTTCCTCAGTCTGATCGTACGGCATACCCCGCATGCTCAGCATCGTGCCCCGGTTCTCCCCCGTCAGGCTCAACTGATCCACGATGACGGCCAGGGGCTCGTTGGCCGAGATGTAGGCCGAACCCAGCCAGTTACCCGCGCCTGGCTCGTACACCCCAGTGCCCGGGAACTCGAAGTCGAAGTCAAACCCAGCGGGCCCTACCGTGATGGACTCTCCAGGAGCCAGCAACTCGATGTGCTGCGCCTTGTAGAACTCGCAGTTGCCCTGCATCTTGTAGTGGATCCAGACGGAGGTGCACATGTCACCGGAGTTCTGGATGGTGATGACGGTGTCCAGGTTGTTGTAGGCGTGCATCACGTAGGGCGCAAAGACTTCCGTGCCCGCCATGTCGGGATCAACCACACCCGTATAGCTCGCGGAGAGCTCGACCTCGCCGAAGGGATCCGTCCCCCAGCGATCTACCGTCACTGCCAGGTCCGGGCCTGTGCCGGCATAGTCGCCCACCCAGGTCTTCCACTCTGCAGTGCTGCCCTCGACATTAGCGGCATTGTCGCACGCAACCTGGAAGGTGGTAGCGCTAACCGAGTAGACGATGGCCGAGAAGGCGTCATCTGGAATCTGGTTGTGCAGCGTCCAGACACCCCCCGCAGGCAACTGCATGCAGGCGTGCCCCGATGGCCCAGGGGCGTTGGATGGACAGTCCGCGCTATACGCTTCCCAGAAGAAGACCACAGCGCCGCCAGCTTCACCTAAGTTCTGTACCTGGATCGTGGTGTCCCAATCCCCCTCATCGGCATAGGCATCGCCATTGTCAATGCGCGGGATCTCGATGACGGTGCCGTCATCGGGGTCAGCCGAGACGGTGCTCGAAGTCAGCAGGCCACCCAACAGCCCCATCACCATGACCAAGCCCATTAGAAGTCGAAACTTCTTACTCATTTGTAACTAACCTCCTTAGTGTGTGTTTGTGCTATGATGGTCAAAACTAGGGTCGTCGGCATCTTTGCTCGTGCCGTCGACCGGGCTGATAATCCAGTCTCTGTCTATGTGCCTCACCCCCTTTCGGTTGAGATAAACGTGCCTATAATCTAACTATAATAATACAAAAAGG